>QXYP01000240.1:0-551 GCA_009886815.1 Halieaceae bacterium | reverse complement strand
CCGTGAGCACCTCGGCGTACTGTTCGTGGGCGTCTTGAAAGCGACCGGCCATCGCCAACACTGACGCGTACTGCACTTTGTGGGTGAGTTTTGCGGGCTCCTTAGACCTCAGGTGAGCGCAGGCCTCAAGGGCTTTGGCAAACTCCTGATGCCGCGCCAAAGCCGTGACAAAGTTAGCTCGGGCAATATGGAAATCAGGGGCCAGCTCTAGGCAGCGCTCCAGCAGGTTGATGGATTCATCCAATACGCCCAGGTTAATGCCAATCTCCGCCAGTAAACGAATGGCATCGACATCATGGGGGCGGCGTTTTAAGTACTCGCGACAAATGCCTTCCGCCGCGCCCAGGCGCCCGGCACCCACGAGGTCTAGGGCTTTCTGCAGCAAGGGGTCTAAGCCCTTTTGGCGAATCATTTGCCGATACGCTTCCGCCGCTGCCGCGTCATCACCCTCTGCGGCACAGACCTCATAGAGGTCACGCCAGGCTGCGGCGTAGTCCGGTTTTAAACCCACGGCACGCTCAAGGGCTTGGCGTGCAGCGCTCAGGCGACCC
>QXYP01000024.1:12045-14369 GCA_009886815.1 Halieaceae bacterium | reverse complement strand
ATACGCGGTTTTAGCCAATGGCCGCTGCACCACTGACAATCTCCGCCAGCTCTTGGGTAATCGCTGCCTGACGCGCTTTGTTGTACACCAACTGGAGCTCGTCAATCAGATCCCCTGCATTATCACTAGCGCTCTTCATGGCCACCATTCGTGCGGCTTGCTCACAAGCACCGTTTTCGACCACGGCCTGATACACCAGTGACTCAACATATCGAACCAATAACGCGTCGAGTAACTCCCTAGCATCGGGTTCATAAACATAGTCCCAATGGTGGGATAAACCGGCATCTTCTGTGGGCTTAAGGGGTAAAAGCTGCTCAACCTGGGGGCTTTGAGTCATGGTATTCACGAACTCGTTGCTCACTAGGTAAAGGGTATCAATGCGCCCCTGCACATAAGCATCTAACATTTGCTTAACGCCACCGATTAGTTGGTCCACCGTAGGTTCTTCACCCACATCCCGGACACTGGCAACCACATTACCGCCAACGCTCTTGAAGAAGGCCAGTGATTTTGCACCAATCAAGCAAAGATCAACCTCGATCCCCGCCTCATTTTGCGGGCGCATGCCCGCAATAGCAGCCTTAAATAAATTAATATTTAAGCCGCCACAAAGACCCCGGTCGGTGGAAACAATGATATAGCCAACGCGCTTCACTTCGCGCTGCTGCATATAGGCATGGCGATATTCAGGTACCGCGTTAGCAATGTGACCAACAACGTCACGAATACGACGCGCATAAGGCTTGCCAAGTTCCATGCGGTCTTGGGCACGACGCATTTTACTCGCCGCTACCATCTCCATGGCACTCGTGATCTTCTGAGTACTTTGAATGCTCGAGATCTTGGTGCGGATTTCCTTGCCAGCAGCCATAACCGATTACCAGGCCTGAGTTGACTTAAAGGCTTCGATAGCAGACTTAAACGCCGTCTCGCGATCGCCGTTCCAATTACCATCAGAAGCAATCTCGGTCATGAGTGCCCCATGCTCAGCATGCATATACGCCAAAAGTGCGGTTTCGAAATCGCCGATCTTATCGACCGATACATCACCCAACTGATTCTCGTTGGCGGCGTAAAGCAAGACGCCCATTTCAGCGACCGACAGTGGTGCATATTGCTTCTGCTTCATGAGCTCAGTCACGCGCTCTCCATGATCGAGCTGCGCTTTTGTTGCATCGTCAAGGTCTGACGCAAACTGAGAAAAAGCAGCGAGTTCACGGTACTGGGCTAACGCCGTTCGAATACCACCCGACAGTTTTTTCACGATTTTAGACTGTGCAGCACCACCCACCCTAGACACAGAAATACCCGCATTCATCGCTGGGCGAACACCCGCATTGAACATATCGGCTTCTAGGAAAATCTGACCATCGGTAATCGAAATAACGTTAGTCGGTACAAACGCTGAAACGTCACCCGCTTGAGTCTCAATAACAGGCAGCGCCGTTAATGAACCTGTCTGACCTTTAACTGCGCCATCAGTGAACTTTTCTACGTAATCGGCATTGACCCTCGCTGCACGCTCTAAGAGTCGCGAGTGCAAATAAAAGACGTCTCCAGGATAGGCCTCACGCCCAGGTGGGCGACGCAACAACAGGGAGATTTGACGATAAGCCACTGCCTGCTTAGACAGATCATCATAAATAATTAGGGCGTCTTCACCGCGATCCCTGTAATACTCACCCATGGTACAGCCAGCAAAGGGTGCCAAGAACTGCATGGCCGCTGGATCAGAGGCGTTAGCCGCAACAACAATCGTATGGTCCATTGCGCCGTGCTCTTCGAGTTTTCGAACAACAGCAGCCACTGACGACGCTTTCTGTCCCACAGCAACATACACGCACTTAATGCCCGTGCCTTTTTGGTTAATGATGGCATCGACGGCAATGGCAGTTTTACCCACCTGACGATCGCCAATAATTAACTCGCGTTGGCCGCGACCGATGGGCACCATCGCATCGATGGCCTTAAGCCCAATTTGTACTGGCTGATCAACCGACTGACGCGCGATGACGCCAGGCGCGATCTTCTCAATAGCATCGGTTTCGTCTGTATCAATAGTGCCGCGACCATCGATGGGGTTTCCCAGGGCATCAACAACGCGCCCCTGAAGCGCAGGACCCACAGGGACTTCTAAAATTCGGCCGGTACAACGACAGGTTTGCCCTTCAGCAAGCTGTTTGTAATCGCCCAGAATAACGGCGCCCACAGAGTCACGCTCCAAGTTCAGTGCGAGACCAAAAATACCGCCCTGGAACTCGATCATTTCTCCGTACTGAACCTCATTAAGGCCATGAATGCGGATAATGCCATCGGTTACC
>QXYP01000024.1:0-11997 GCA_009886815.1 Halieaceae bacterium | reverse complement strand
GCTAATTTCCGAAGGGTTAAGTTGTTGCATGACCTATTCCTCTGTCAGGGTGTCAACGTGCCGGCGAGTTTATTAAGCCGGCCGCGAACCGAGCCATCGATAACTACATCACCGGCCCGAATGACAGCTCCGCCCAACAAGGCCGAGTCTGTCTCTGAAGTTATAGAAACCGTCCGCTCAAAATGTCGCGTCATGGCTTCAGAAATCTCGTTAAGTGCTTCATCGCTAACCGCAAAAGCGGAAGTGACCAACACATCAACCGACGCTTCTTGCGCCGCTTTTAACTCTGCAAATAAGGACGCGGTTTCATCGATCAATTCCAGGCGGCCATTGGTCGCCATGATTCCCAAGAAACCACGCACTTCTTTACTCAATGCATCGCCCAACACGGTGGCCAACGCGTCAACACGCTGGTCCGCTGTTTTTGCTGGATCCCCTAAAATAGCGCGCATTGCAGGTTCCGAGCTGACCGCAGCGGCAACATTTATGGCTTCCGCCCAGGCATCGAGTGTTCCCGCATTGCGGCTAAACTCAAAGGCGGCACGCGCGTAGGGTCGCGCCAATGTTCTGGGTTCAATCATGACTAGCGATCCGCCGTTAAGCTCTTCAAGAGCTCCGCGTGTTTCGCTGCATCAATTTCACTGCCCAAAACTTTTTCAGCACCCGCCAAAGCGAGGCTGCTTACTTGGCTCATTAATTGTTCCTGAGCTCGGGCACGCTCCTGCTCTACTTCCGCAGCAGCAGCGGCCTTGACACGATCAGCTTCTGCTACCGCGGCAACTTTAGCTTCATCAATTAAAGTCGCTGCGCGCTTGTTAGCGGCATCAATAATGCCCGCCGCCTCGCGTTTGGCATCGGCCATTTCTTCGGTAGCGCGCTTCTGCGCCAACTCAAGATCATGACTGGCGCGATCTGCAGCGGCGAGGCCGTCAGAGATCTTTTGTTGACGCTCTGCCATAGCAGACACTATGGGCGGCCAGACAAAACGCATGCAGAACGCCACAAAAGCCACAAAAGCTATCAATTGGCCAAAAAGCGTTAAGTTAATGTTCACGATGTGCTCCTGTTGTCACCGGGGGAACCGGTACCTTAGATACCGGCAAACGCATGGGACGACTCTTAACCCGCAACAACAAAGATCAGGTACATGGCAATTCCAACACCAATAATGGGGATTGCGTCGACCAGGCCTGCACCCAAGAAGAAAGTACCCTGTAGTTTAGGCGCCAACTCTGGCTGTCGTGCAGAGCCCTCGATAAGCTTTCCGCCCAAAATGCCTACGCCGATAGCGGCGCCCATTCCGCCTAAACCCATCATAATGGCTGCGGCAACATAAATCATTTCCATGGTTATCTCCTGTTAGATCTAGCTTTACTTAGTTTAAAAAAAGTTATCAGTGCTCTTCGTGCGCCATGCTCAAATACACAATGGTCAGAACCATAAAAATAAACGCTTGTAGGGTAATCACCAGAATATGGAATATGGCCCAACCCACCTGAAGCAGTGCGGCTGGCAGAATCCACATCACACCCACGCTAAATAGCGCCGCTATCAAAATGAAGATCATTTCCCCGGCATACATATTCCCGAACAATCGAAGACCTAAGGAAAACGGCTTGGCAAGCAACCCAACAACTTCCATGAACAAGTTGACCGGTATAAACAGCGGATGGTTAAAGGGGTTGAGGCTTAGCTCTTTGACAAAACCAAAACCCTTAACCTTAATAGAGTAATACAGCATGAGCACAAACACGCCAATCGCCATGCCCATGGTAATGTTTGGGTCAGTGGAGGGCACAATTTTTTGATACTCGATCCCGGCAAGCTTAAGACCTTCCGGCACCAAGTCGACGGGAATAAGGTCCATCAGGTTCATTAAAAACACCCAAACGAAAATCGTTAGAGCCAAAGGCGCAATCAGCGGATTACGGCCGTGAAAAGTGTCTTTAACGGTGTTATCGACAAACTCTACGATCATTTCAACAAAATTCACCAAACCTGAAGGTGTGTCTGCCGATGCTTTCTTAGCGACGGCTCTGAACAACCAACAAAATAGGATGCCCAAGCCTACAGACCAAATCATTGAGTCAACATGGATGGCGTTGAACCCCATAGCGGCGATCTCATCTCCACCGTGAGCCGTTGTCCAAAGCCCGGCATCTGCCACCACTGTGCCATCGTCACGTACAAACCCGGCTGGCAACTTGCCATACGTTAGGTTGGTAAGATGGTGGACGATGTATTCAGATACCGTCTGTTCGTGTCCGTTAGCTGCCATGTTTGACCGTTTCTTGTCCTTTAATTAGGGTTTCACTCGCTTTTGTGCTGCACCACCCCAGTGGTGATCGGTAACGCCAATAATACTGTCGCCGCTCCAGCAAATACGGCAAAAGCGTGAATTTCTGGTTTCAGCACAAATAACAGCGCAAAACCCAAACCACACAATGCAAATTTAACCATTGCCGATGCCATGGCGTAATGAGGTCCCCGTGCAGACGCCACTTTATGTGCCAACCAACCGCTAGGAACCAGGATTATCATGCCGCCCATGAAAGCCGCTGTCGCCGCCTCCCAGCCATCAATCAAACCAAACGCTGTTGTACAAACCGCCAGGCACAACGCGCTGTAGACCAAAGCCAATATCAGCTGTTGGCGAACTGTCGCCGTTGGATCCTGAGGCCTAACTTTGTCCAAGGCTCAACCGTCCCCAAGGCAGCGCGGGCGCAAGTCTAGTCGAAAGGCCTATGGCCTTCAACTTCTTGTTTACTAATGAATCCGGCTGAGAATGCCATCTAACTCATCAAGCGAGGAATAAGTAATAACCAGCTTACCCTGCTGCCCTTTGCCCTGAGTAATCGTTACTGAAGACCCCAACCGGCCAGACAGCTCTCGCTCCAGTCGTAGGACATCGGGGTTTGTTGCGGTGTCTGGCTTAGTTGGCTTCGAGGTTAGCCCCAAAACAGACTTAACCAAGCTTTCAGTTTGACGAACAGACAGCTGACCCCTTGCCACCTTTTTAGCGGCTTTTATCTGGGCGCTGCCCTCCAAGCCTAACAAGACCTTGCCATGCCCAGTGTTGAGGTCACCCGCTTCCAACATGGCCTTTACGACGGGTTCGAGCACCAGCAACCTCATCAGGTTGGCAATGACAGGCCTAGACTTACCAACACGTTCAGCAACTTGCTGTTGGCTTAGAGCAAACTCTGTTTGCAACCGGCGCAGCGCCTCCGCCTCTTCGATCGCGTTTAAGTTCTCGCGCTGGATATTTTCAATCAGAGCCATCGCTATTGTGGCTTCGTCACTCACATCTCTAATCAGGGCGGGTATTTTCTCGATGCCCGCCAGCTGACTTGCTCGCCATCGGCGCTCACCGGCAATAATCTCCCAATGACCACCAGATATCGCGCGAACCACAATAGGCTGAAGCACCCCCTGTGACTGGATGCTATCGGCTAACTCTTGCAGCAGGGCTTCATCAAAGTCCTGCCTAGGTTGGTATTTACCCGGTCGAAGCATTTCCAAGGGCAAGAACTGCAGCCCCGCAGTTTCTACACCTACTGTTACCCCCTCCTGGCCAGCGCTGGGTTCATCTGAGGTGTTTTGGTGTGCTCTAGGCGTGTCTGCAACACCCAATAGCACATCGAGATCCTTCCCCAGTTTTCCGCGTTTGGTTCTGCTACTCAATGATTACTCCCTGTGCGCGTTGCTTTGCATCATTAGCTCTGACAGTCAGCCTGTTGTTTGCTTTTGTTTTTTTACAAACTCTCCTGCCAGTGCAGCGTAAGCACGGGCACCCGAGGAGTAGCGATCGTACTGCAACGCTGGCAAGCCATGACTCGGTGCCTCGGCAAGGCGGACATTTCGTGGAATAACCGTACGATAAACCAAGTCACCAAAATGTTTGTGCAGCTGGGACGACACCTCGCCGGTCAGTGAATTTCTGGGGTCATACATAGTGCGTAAAATCCCCTCTATTTCAAGCGTTGGGTTTACCGTATCAGCGATCCGACGGATTGTCTTGAGCAACGCGGATAGGCCCTCAAGGGCAAAATATTCGCACTGCATAGTGATAATCACTGACTTAGCGGCAACAAAAGCATTTACCGTTAACATGCTCAATGATGGTGGGCAGTCGATAAGAACCCAGTCAAACCCGTCGGCAGAGGCAAGCGCATCGGCTAAGCGCCGCTCTCTTTTTTGTACGTTCAGCAGTTCGATTTCCGCGGCGGTCAGGTTTCTGTTTGCTGGCACCAGCCAAAACCCATTACTCGCCGCAGGCACAATCACGTCTTTTAAAGGCCGCTGGTCTACCAGTAAATCGTAGGCCGTCGCCTCAACTTCATGTTTGTCGACACCCGATGACATGGTGGCATTGCCTTGTGGATCGAGATCAATCAGTAGCACGCGCCTACCCATAGCGGCCAGACTCGCCGCTAGATTAACGCTGGTAGTGGTTTTGCCGACGCCGCCTTTTTGGTTGGCTACCGCTACAATTTTCATATCAACACCCTATGATTCGGCCCGTTCAGTGACGAACGGCGAGTTCAACAAGATACCTTGTCTCTTGGAGGCCAGGAACTTTGATTTCTCGTAAAGCAACGAGGTCTGCTAAATCAGCAACCTCGCTAAGTTCTGCATGCACGCCCGCTGACTTCATCGCGAAAAGGCGTCCCCGCTCTGATAGCAGGTGATGACAGGACTTCACCATTGAACGCAGGCTCGCAAACGCCCGGCTGACAATGCAATCATAACCCTGTTCAACGTCAAAACTTTCAACACGTGTTTCTTTGATTTCAATATTAGAGAGGCTTAGCTGGTTTTTGACCTGGAACAAGAAGCGGGTTTTTTTGCCGTTGCTATCTAATAAATGAAATTTTTGCTCAGGTAGGGCAACCGCCAAAGGTATACCGGGTAAGCCCGGACCAGTACCCACATCTAAGACCGTGACCGGGGGCAGCAAAGTCGCAATAGCCAAACTATCTACGACGTGGCGGGTCACCATTGCTAGAGGATCCCGCACAGCGGTTAAATTATAGGCGCGATTCCAATGACTGATCAGCTCAATATAAGCCACAAGGTCAGCTTGTTGTGCGTTGGTTAAGGTAAAGTCAAGCTGTCCTAATTCATGCTCTAAGCGAAGCGCTACTGCGTCACCCATTAGAGGCTTTTTTCATCCCGTCCTTGCGTTTGATATAGACCAGCAACAGCGACAGTGCAGCAGGTGTTACGCCAGAAATACGTCCCGCTCTGGCAATTGTTGAAGGTCTAGAAGCGGTCAGCTTTTGTTGGATTTCGTTGGACAGCCCCCTGACATTTGCGAAGTCAATGTCATCGGGAATGACTAGCGATTCTTGTCGGTGCAACTTGGCAATATCTTGAGCTTGCCGCTCAATATAACCGGCATACTTAATTTGAGTAGCCACTTGCTCTGCGGCATGCTCGGTGGACACATAGGGCTCTCCAGACAGCGTTGCGACATCTTGAAATTCGAGCTCGGGTCGTCGCAATAAATCTGCTAGTGAGTACTCACGTACCAGTGGATTCTTTATTTTTGTAGTCAGCTGCTCGGCCTGAGCCGAGCCCGGTTGAATATAGGTGCTCTCAAGTCGCTGCAGCTCCTGATTAATTGAAGCCTTCCGTGTTGTGTACGTATCCCATTGTTCGTCACCAACAAGGCCCAAGCCTCGACCCGTTTCAGTGAGCCTTAAATCAGCGTTATCTTCCCTCAGTAACAGTCGATACTCGGCTCGAGAGGTAAACATTCGGTAGGGTTCCTGGGTTCCCAAAGTCACAAGATCATCAACTAAAACCCCCAAATACGCTTCGTCACGGCCGGGTTCCCAGGTTGATTGATCAGAGGCTTGACGAGCTGCATTTAAACCGGCCAGTAAACCCTGCGCGGCGGCTTCCTCGTAACCCGTCGTCCCGTTTATTTGGCCCGCAAAAAACAGACCCTCGATCTCTCGGGTTTCCAACGTGTGTTGTAAGTCTCTGGGATCAAAATAGTCATACTCGATCGCATAACCAGGGCGGGTAATGTGCGCAGAACGCATGCCTTTTATCGAGCGCACAAGTTCTAGCTGCACATCGAAAGGCAAGCTGGTCGATATGCCATTGGGATAAAGCTCTGTCGTCGTTAACCCTTCCGGCTCTAAAAATATTTGATGGGAATCTTTATCCGCAAAACGATGGATTTTATCTTCGATGCTAGGACAATAACGCGGTCCGTTTCCTTCGATAACACCTGAAAATAGCGGCGACCGATCAAGACCTTGGCGAATGATGTCATGTGTTTGGGTATTGGTTTCAGTCATCCAGCAGCAGGTTTGTTGCGGATGATCCGTTCGATCACCATAGAGCGCCATTACAGGTCGTGGCTCGTCACCCCATTGTTCCTGCATCACAGAAAAATCAACGGTTCTCGAATCAATTCTAGGCGGCGTTCCCGTCTTTAATCGACCCACTCGGGGGCATAGCTCTCGCAAGCGATCTGCAAGGCTGATTGAAGCAGCGTCGCCGGCTCGTCCACCTTCATGTTGGGACATGCCGGTATGCAGCTGCCCTCGTAAGAAAGTTCCGGCCGTTAAAACAACGGTATGCCCTTTAAACTTGAGTCCATTGCGAGTCACCGCCCCTGAAATGCGATGGCCCTCTACGGTTAGATCTTCCACCGAGTCTTGGAAAATATCGAGGTTAGGCTGGTTCAAAAGCGCCGTTCTAATGAAGTTTCTGTAAAGCACACGATCTGATTGGGCACGGGTTGCTCTCACCGCAGGCCCTTTACGGCGATTTAACACTCTAAATTGAATGCCCGCATGATCAGCAGCACGGGCCATGACACCGCCAAGGGCGTCAATTTCTCTGACTAAATGACTTTTGCCAATCCCACCAATGGCTGGGTTGCAGGACATTTGGCCCAAGGTATCGACCGCATGGGTTAACAATAGGGTTTTTACGCCCGTGCGCGCTGCAGCAAGCGCAGCTTCGGTGCCCGCGTGTCCGCCACCAACGACAATCACGTCATATTGTTGAATTAAAGCTGCCAAGCTGTGTTGCTCTGTCATTTGTCGACTGGGGAGTATAGAACCCCTAACACCAGAGTAAAGTGGTCGTTATACCGATATCTCTAAGCAGCTGTTTTGGTTGTGAGCTTACTAAGCCTCAGAAGTTACTCACATTTAAGACCTTAAGAGCTTAATAATAAAATTAGATAATGAGTAAGTAAGTTACTTTAATGCTGTTGTTATTAGGGACGTCTAAAACTGTGGAAAAACGCCTCATATGTAGGCAGTCACTGATATTGATGACGGTATAAGGCGTCGGTAAACGCGCATTTTTCGTCGGTATATCCGGTGTGCGACGGGTGGATAATAAAAAGCCCACTGAGTGAGTCAAAGTTGCTCTATGAGAGTCCACAGGTTTATTGGATAGTTGCTCACAAGAAAACGCAAAACGACTGCTTTTAGGTACACGCGTTCTAACCTTGGGGTTTTAAGACGAACAAACCACCAGTCTTTTTGTGGATAGCCTTGGGATGGGTTGTGTATAACGCGCTCTGTTGGGCTTTTCTAGGAAGTCGGCAACCGTAAATCAAAAACGCTATTTGCCAATACAGAAACTTGAGAAAATTTCGCCCAGCAGCTCGTCACTTGAGAGTATGCCGGTGATAGAACCTAATACGTCATGGGTTTTTTTCAAGTCTTCAGCAAGAAGCTCCCCAGCACGAGCTGCAAGGAATCGCTGTTTTGCATCGGTCAGCGTTGTTAAGCCTTCTTGCAGGGCGCGCAGGTGTCGCTCCCTAGCACTAAACCGATTTTCGGTGCGTGCCGTGATACCGAGCTTTTCAAGAAGGCTTTGCTTGAGAGCATCGATGCCCTGTCCCGTATGTACCGATAGAGCAATACCCACGGTGCCTTCGTGATTAAAAGGGCCCGGCGGCCTATGGGTTAAATCAATTTTGTTAATCACCCTTATGGCACCGTCACTACTGTTAAAGACTTTGTCCTCTGAGCTGTCGTCTATGACTTCTAACAAAATATCAGCGCGCTCAATGGCACCCTCAGCACGCCGCACGCCTTCAATTTCAACAGGATCATTACTCACCCTTAGCCCAGCTGTGTCGATAACTTCAAAGGGTACGCCCTCAATCACCACGGTTTGTTTCAATAGGTCTCGGGTCGTTCCTGGGATATCAGTGACGATAGCGATGTCTTCCCCTGATAAAGCGTTGAGCAAGCTGCTTTTTCCAACGTTGGGTTTTCCTGATAAGACAAGGGTTGCACCGCCTTGTAAAATTGCGCCCTCTCGGGCCTGTTTGATCAGGGTCGTGAGTTGGTCCTGGATAAGATCGATTTTTTGATCAACATTGCCTTCGGAAATGAAGTCAATTTCTTCTTCGGGAAAATCAAGGGCGGCCTCGACAAATACGCGCAGGTGGGTGATATCGTGGATTATTTGATGAATGGATGCAGAAAATACGCCGCTAATACTGGCCTGTGCTTGTTGTGCTGCAATGGTGGAGTCAGCCGCAATTAAGTCTGCGATCGCTTCGGCTTGAACGAGATCTATACGGCCATTGAGAAAGGCCCTTTCAGAGAACTCTCCCGGGTTTGCATGACGCGCTCCCAGCTCTAAGCATCGTTGTAGTAGTAGACTTAAAACAACCGGGCCGCCATGGCCTTGTAGCTCGACACAATCTTCACCCGTAAAAGACTTTGGCCCCATAAAGCCGATAACAAGGCCATCATCAATCGTGTTGCCGTGGGGGTCAAAGAACTTGGCGTAATGTGCAAAACGGTCATTAATGTTTGTGCGTTGCGTAATGAGTAATGCTATCTGCACGGCTTCTGCGCCCGATAGCCGAACAATACCAATACCCCCTTGACCAGCAGCGGTGGCGACAGCGGCTATTGTTTCTTGGGATGCCATGTTACTGGGGGTTATGGGCGTAGTGGTGTATTAGCTGGTCTCCCGTTCTATTTGTCGGGTGATGTAATACTGCTGGGCCATCGATAGTAGGTTGTTGACGACCCAGTACAAAACAAGGCCCGCAGGAAACCAAAGGAAAAAGAAAGTAAACACCACCGGTAGCCACTGCATAAGCTTAGCTTGCATGGGGTCAGGGGGTGGCGGATTCAGTTTTTGCATGAAAAACATGGACGCACCCATCATGAGGGGGAGCACAAAGTAAGGGTCCATCACGGCGAGGTCTTTAATCCATAGCGCAAAAGGTGCTTGTCGAAGTTCTACCGACTCCATAAGCACCCAATACAACGCAATAAATACTGGCATTTGCACCAAGATGGGCAGACAGCCCCCCATTGGGTTGATTTTTTCTTTCTTGTACAACTCCATCATGGCTTGGGATTGTTTTTGTTTGTCACTCGCATGCTGCTCTCGAATGGCAACCATTTTCGGTTGTACTTTTCGCATTTTTGCCATAGAGCGATAGCTGGCGGCTGATAGTTTAAAAAAGGCAGTCTTTATTAATAGAGTGAGCAAAATAATGGCCACGCCCCAGTTGATCACGACGGCCTGTATTTGTGTGAGTAACCAAAACAGCGGTTTGCCTATCCACCAAAGCCAACCGTAATCAACAACGAGCTCTAAATGTGGTGCGAGGGCCGCTAGGGTGTATTGGTCTTTTGGGCCAGCATAAAACTGTGTTGACCAGGTGTCCGATTGTCCCGGGGCAATGCGCAGCGGTGTGCTGGTAAACCCGGCAATGTTAAAGCCGTCTCGGGTCTTTCGGGTGGAGTAGGTGTGGGTTTCTTCGGCGTTGGGTACTAAGGCAGCGGTGAAGTAGTGCTGCAACATGGCAATCCATCCGCCGGTCTGTTGTGTTTTCCATGGGTCTTCCGCGATATCGGAAAAAGTGAACTTCTCATAGCGATTTTCTGGGGTTGTTGTGGCGGCGCCTAAAAAAGGCTGCATCCCAAAACCACTGGTGTCTGCATTTGGGGGTGCAGAGCTATCGCGCTTGAGTTGTGCAAAGGGAATCGACTGCCATGGCGCTGTTGTGTTGTTAACGATGTGGTAGCTAATGTCTATGATGTAACTGTCTGGGGATACGGTGAAGTGTTTCTCTACAGACACGCCGTTCGGAGTATCTTTGGCCGTTAATACGATGGTTGTAGGAGAGGTGGTTGCGTCATATGTCGGTCTTTCAGCGACGTAGAGCGCTCTGCCATTGGTGTCAATACCGTCTGGGCCGACTAAGCCTGACTGCATAACATAGGTGCGCTCTTCGTTTCGCTCTAAAAGCATCAATGGGGTGTTGGGGTCTTCAATGCGCGCCGGATATTTGATAAGGGACGTTTCAACAATGTCCCCACCGCGCAGGTCGACAACAACATTGAGAACGGCATTACTAATAACGATAAAGTTGTTTCTGTTGCTGGCTTTCGATGCGACATTATCTTCAACGCTTAAGGCAGGCAAAACAGTCGGAACGTCGTCGGAGTCTGCTGGCGCGTCACGGACAACAGGGGCATCACTAGCCACTGATACCGTGCTTTGGGTGCTCGTCGCACTATCGTCAAAGGTATCAGCAATTCGAGACCTGTCGTCTAGCGTATTCACAACACGCTGTTCCTTAAATGCACTCCACTCAGTGAGGAGCATAAAAGAAAGTGCGGCGGCGGCAGCGATGAGTAAGTAGCGTTGTATGTCCATGGTTTCTTCTGGGTTAGTTCATGATGACAGCCGGCTCGGGCTGTCTACGTTTATCTAGCATTTTAGTCAAAGGGCACGGGATCATACCCGCCTTCGCACCATGGATGACAGCGGCCTAGCCTTCGTAAGCCTAACCACCCGCCCTTTAAGATGCCATGGCGTGTGATGGCCTCTTCAGTATAGTGCGAACACGTAGGTTCAAATCGACAACTCCGCCCTATCCAGGGGCTGAGGGTTAATCTGTACAGGTGTATGAACTTTATAGCGGTGTAGGTTAACACCGCATTGAGTTTACCGATGACATTGAGCTTCATTGGCCGTGTGCTCGCGGTTGTGCGCCATCGAGCTTTTGCCACAGCGTTGTGAGTAGAGCCCTTAATTCTTCGTTATTCAGTTCGCCCAAATTCTTTTTTGCTAGGAATATTACGTCTCGAGGGCTGTTAAGGGGGTTGTTGCGAAAAAACTCCCGAGTTACGCGTTTTATGCGATTGCGTTGAACCGCGAAGCGCACGTTCTTCTTCGCTACGATTAAT
This sequence comes from Halieaceae bacterium, assembly GCA_009886815.1. Lineage (GTDB taxonomy): Bacteria > Pseudomonadota > Gammaproteobacteria > Pseudomonadales > Halieaceae > Luminiphilus. Next base: position 790 of record QXYP01000024.1, on the reverse strand, counting down.
CCTAGCCTGGAATGGCTTGCGTTAGGGATCGACAGCAAAAGGGCGTGCCTAGACCCTGCTTTTAGATCGCAGGTGTCAAAAACAGTTTTGTAATCTGATCCACACAAAAGCCGTGCTTTGCGGGGGAAGGCCTGGGTGTCCTCGTTCACAGAGGTGGCCGTTTTGAATCTAGCTAACTCGTGGCGTAAACACGAAATTAACAGGCTAGCTTTTTACGTCCGCGCGCGCGACGGCGAGCAATAACTTGTCGACCACTTTTGGTCGCCATTCGAGATCGGAAGCCGTGGGTGCGTTTGCGTTTTAAAACGCTGGGTTGGAATGTGCGCTTCATGGCTGTCTGCCTGAGTCGGTAGTTGAAAGGGCGCGGAGTATACGTTGACGTTGGCACCGGGGCAAGTCTTAAGACCGCGGGGTACGCAGCGCTAAGGTACAGTAAAAAAAGTTGTTGTTACTGGGAGTGAGTAGTCACTAACCCAGCAACCCCTGCAGTGTAGTCTGGCTTAGAAATACAGGCGGTATTTTGCCGGGGTTTTGTTTCTAATAAACCAAAGTTAACCACAGGTTATAAACAACACATCATTGTTCAAAGGGTTGCTTTTGGTTGCCAGACAGTATAAGCGCAAAAAAACTTATAAGCCATTGATTTTGTTGTTTAAAAAACCGTTTGCGCGGGTGGTTTTTTTGTGGATAACTAGTCCCCTAAGCGATAGATTTTCAGCACTAATAAGCGTTTTTGACCCGATGTTGGTCTCGAGGGTGTGTATTTGGTGCAAATTGAACGCCATGGCTG
>QXYP01000239.1:5639-6187 GCA_009886815.1 Halieaceae bacterium | reverse complement strand
TTCGCATGTCCACAATGCCGTCAGCTCATGGGGAGCGGGTGGTTTTACGCTTACTCGATAAGCAAGCAGGGCAGCTAGAGCTTACCCAGTTGAATATGAATAAGCAGGTCGATCAAGCTTATCGCCAGAGCCTAGCAAGGCCGCATGGAATTATTTTGGTGACGGGTCCCACCGGCTCAGGTAAAACCACAACGCTCTACGCCGGCCTGTCGTCCATTAACCAGAGTTCAAGAAATATACTGACCATTGAAGACCCGATTGAGTATATGTTGCCGGGGGTGGGGCAGACTCAGGTCAATACTAAGGTGGACATGACCTTTGCCAGGGGGCTGCGAGCAATTTTGCGTCAGGATCCTGATGTCGTGATGGTCGGTGAAATCCGAGATATTGAGACAGCAGAAATAGCCGTGCAGGCCTCCTTAACGGGGCACCTCGTCCTTTCAACACTTCACACCAATACCGCTATCGGAGCAGTAACGCGCCTGCAGGATATGGGTGTAGAGCCGTTTTTATTGTCCTCTTCGTTGCTGGGCGTCATGGCTCAGCGA
>QXYP01000239.1:0-5629 GCA_009886815.1 Halieaceae bacterium | reverse complement strand
GAGGACTATCAGCCGAACTCTGTGGAATGCGAACTGTTAGAACTCACCGACACCGCCCACCCCACGCTATATCGAGCGAAAGGTTGTCCGAGTTGTAATGAGACCGGGTATCGTGGTCGCACGGGTATTTATGAGTTGATCGAAATTGACGCGACCCTTCGAGAGATGATTCACGATGGCGCTAGTGAGCAAGCTATGTTGGCGCAGGCACGAAAGAATTATCAAGGGATTGAGGCCGATGGGCGTCGTCGAATTATTACCGGTGAGACCAGTCTCGAGGAAGTATTGCGGGTCACGGCAGTCCAGTGAAGTACGACCTTTGATATGAGTGCTTTCCGTTATAAGGCTTTAAACACTGAGGGTCGTCTGATCAAGGGTGTCCTTGAGGCCGACTCAGAACGTCATTTACGGGCGCAGTTGCGGGCGCAAAACCTGCGACCCGTTGAGGTTCGAGGTGTCGAGGTCAAGATGATCAAGGGCCGTCGCCCGCGCTTCACTCTGTTTAGAGCTGGCCTGTCGGCAAGTGAGCTGGCTCTGATAACGCGCCAACTCGCAACACTGGTCGCCTCAGCGCTACCGTTAGATGAGTGTTTACAGGCAGCCGCTGAGCAAACCCGAAAACCGAGCATAAAATCGATCCTTCTTGAGGTTCGATCCCGGGTGTCCGAGGGTTATACCTTGGCGAGCGGCATGGCGCAGTACCCTCAGGCCTTTGGCGAAATGTATCGGGCTATGGTGCATGCGGGAGAGCAGGCGGGACAGTTGGCGCCTGTTTTGGAACAGCTGGCAGAGCACACAGAGAACCGGCAGCTCACGGCGCAGAAGCTTAAGCTCGCTATGATCTACCCCTTTGTCTTGATGGGTGTCGCTGTGAGCGTTGTTGCTGCGCTGATGGTATTTGTGGTGCCTGAGTTAGTGGGCATTTTTACCCATACAAAAAAGGAACTACCGCCATTGACCGTTGGGTTGATTGCGACCAGTGATTTCCTGCGTGACTGGGGCCTGTATTTATTGATGGGTTTATTACTGAGTGTCGTTGTTATTCGACAACTGTTGCAGGAGCCCCGGCGTCGGCTTAGGTGGCATCAGCTTCTACTGCAAATACCCGGCATCAATAGGGTGTTGGTGGGTATCGATACCGCGCGCTTTTCGTCCACACTCAGTATTTTGATGGGCAGCGGTGTGCCCTTGTTGGATGCGCTACATATTGCCGGTTCGGTTATGAGTAACCGGGAGTTGCAAAAAGCCGCAATTAAGGTGGCAGATAATGTTCAAGAAGGTTCAAGTTTAAATAAAGCGCTATCTCAAGGGGATTGTTTTCCGCCAATGATGGTTCATATGGTGGCTTCTGGGGAGGTATCGGGAGAGCTCGAAGTTATGTTGGAGCGCTCTGCCACTAATCAAGAGCGCGAACTTGAAATGACTTTGGGCACTGTCATGGGTTTGTTTGAACCTATGATGGTGATTTTAATGGGCGGCGTAGTACTCATTATTGTTTTAGCCATACTACTGCCGATCTTCGATCTGAACACAATGGTGAGGTAAGTTAATGAAGCATCAGCATGGATTCTCCCTGATAGAGATTTTGGTCGTACTGGTGATTATGGGTTTGCTCATTAGTGTCGTCGCGCCAACTGTTCTCAACAGTGCAGATGACGCTCGTATTCAAAAGGTTCAGGCCGACTTTAAGGCGATAGAGACAGCTTTAAAAATTTATCGGTTAGATAACTACGTGTATCCAACCACCGAGCAGGGCCTAGTGGCTTTAGTAGAGCCCTCTGCCTTGACCCCTGAGCCCCGTAATTTTAAGTCGGGTGGTTATCTCCAAGAGGTTCCTGTCGACCCATGGGGCCGGAACTATCTCTACCTGTCCCCCGGGGAAAATGGCGAGGTCGATATTTTTAGCTACGGCGCCGATGGCTTACCTGGAGGCGAGGCTCAGAGCGCCGATCTGGGTAACTGGAGCTCGGAGCAACGCTAGATTGAAGGTAACCCAGCCGATCACCGCTGATCGTAGTTCGCCGCCTGCGAGGGGCTTCAGCTTGATTGAGCTACTGATTACCGTTTTGGTTATCGTTTTGTTGACCTCTGTGGTGAGTCTCAATGTCGGGCGCGGTGGTGGTGAAATAGCACTGAGGGAAGACGCTCAACATTTGCTGGCACTGATGGAATACGTGCAAACAGAGGCTGAGATGTCAGGGGTAGACCATGGTTTGTATTTGGAACAAAAGCCTGGCCGGGGAATACAGACAACAACGGGGTATTGGCTGCGTCGTTATGACCAAGGCTGGGCGGAGCCCAGAGGCGCCAGTGGCGTGTTGATTCCATTTGTCTTTGATGACAATACGGAGCTTTGGTTGACCCTAGCAGATAATCCAAATGTTGAAATTGGTGAGCGTGACCCTGACTTGCGCCCCTCGCCACAGATCATCTTCTTCGCCAGCGGGGAAGTCACCCAGGGGTATCTCGACTGGATGACTCAAGATACCCAGGAATTAATCTTTCGTATGGAATGGAGCTTTTTTGGCGATTTCGCATTGCTGCCATCGGGGCAGAGTTTAGATGCCTTCCCGCCCTAAGCTGCTGCGGTCGAGAGGATTTACGCTCGTCGAGGTTATGGTGGCGTTGGCGATCGTTGCGGTTGCTGTGCCGGCATTACTGCTTGCACTCTTCCAACAGCTCGATGGCACTGAGTATTTGCGTAATCGAAGTATGGCCAGCTGGGTTGCTACAGATCGAATGAATGAGCTGCGATTGGTAGTCGCAAAACAAGGCGCTATTCCAGAGGGTGAATTGCTGGGGGAGGCACGCTTAGCTGAGCGGGACTGGTATTGGTGGATCGAATGGCAGACGACTGAGATACCGGGTTTTATTCGTGTCGATGTTAAGGTTTCGATGGAGGAAGATCGAATTCAAGCGCTGCATACGCTGACCGCTTTTATAGCGCCGGGTAGTCGGACGTGAGACAGGTTCGGGGCGGCTTCACGCTGATTGAAGTATTGGTCGCTATGGCGATTACCGCGGTGATTGCTGTTTTAGCCTACGTGAGTTTGTCGACCGTTATCGTCGGTGTCGATTCTGTGCGCAGGGAGGCCGATCAAATTAATACCTTAAATCGCGCCTTTCAGGTGCTCGCGCGGGATATCCGTCAGGTTGTTGATCGTCCCATTTTGGATGAATTTGGCAGTCGCGAGGCTGCCCTTGAGGGCGGTCCGTTGGCTAGGCAGATGTTGGCGCTAACCCGCGCTGGTTGGCACAACACTGTCGACCTTCCCCGTTCGAGTTTACAGCGTGTTGCTTATTATCTGGAGGAGGATCGCTTGATTCGCGCCAGTTGGTCGGTGCTTGATCGGTCGGGGTCTTCTGAGCCCCGAGAAGTCACATTGCTAGAGGGAGTGGAGAGTTTCGATTTACAGTTTCTCGATGACATCAGTGCCTTGCGCATTAACCAAGGGATAGAGTTAGATCGGCGCCTTTGGCTTGATAACTGGCTTGCAGATATTTCCCAGCCAAATGTGGTGATTGAGCTTCCGGCAGCACTAACTATTCGACTGGACATTACCGATTGGGGCCAAATTGAGCGTACTTATGTACTGCCACCCCTTTAAGCGCCGTCAAGGTGGTGCGGCGCTCATTGTGGCGCTTTTGGTATTTGCCCTGGCATCAGCCTTAATTGTCGGTTTGCAGCGAGAATTCACCCTGCAGTTACAACGCGGTGCCAATAATTTTGTCACAGAGCAGGGTTGGGCCTATCTCTTGGGCGCAGAAGCTCTGGGGATTGTCGCACTGCGATTAGATGCTACCGCTGATAATGGGCAAGATAGGCCGGTAGATGATCTGAACGAGCTTTGGGCCAGCGAGGCGCAGCCCTACCCACTAGTCGAGGGTGGTTGGTTGCTTGGGGGGCTTCAAGACCTTCAAGGGCGATTCAATCTCAATGGGCTGGTTGCCACTGAGGCCAATGACAGCACCGTGGGCGATTCTTCGGGCTCAGACTCACAGGCCTTGGAGGGGGAGGGTGCTAGCGATATTTCAGGAGCATCTCAGTACAGTCCATCCCAGCGACAATTCATTCGGCTTTTGGGTGCCCTTGAGAATACGGAGATTAGCTCCCAGCAGGCGATCGGCATTATGCAGTCTGTCGTAGATTTTATCGATAGAGACACGCAACCGCTGGCTAATGGTGCCGAGGATGACGCTTACCGAAGTCTCAGCCCCTCATACCGAACCCCGGGACAACCCTTGGCAAGTGTCAGTGAACTCCGAGCTGTTGGGGGGATTACGCCTGAAATCTACAGCGCACTGGCGCCCTTTGTTACGGTATGGCCAAAAGAAGGTGGCGCCTTAAATATTTTAACGGCATCGGCAACAGTGCTGCGTAGTTTGCCGGTGAATGATCGGCTAGAGCCAATGTCTGAGGAAGAGGGTATGCGCCTGGTTGCGGCGCGTGCGGAAGGTATCATTTTCTCGGTTGAGACGCTGCTAGAGGATGTGTTGTTTTCAGAAGCGCAAAGTGACGCGTTTTCGACTTTAATCGGTGAGCGCAGTGATTGGTTTTTACTTTCGGCTTCGGTAGAGATTGCCGAGAGAGAGCTACGCTTGTACAGTGTTTTACAAAGAGAGCGTACGTCAGTTTTTGCACGCTACCGAAGTCAGGGTGAGCTTTGAGATACGCGCAAATCTCGTACTTTATTTATCGTCAAGGTGGCAAGAAACCCACTTTGATGGGGAAAAGGCTCCTCTAAAATGACGCCGTCTGAAAATCCAGGAATTCTCCGGCTTGAGACACAGGGCCTGCGTCTATGGCGTGCCGGTCAAGAGGCGGTCAGCCTTGATGATGCCACCGGCGATCTTGGCAAAAATTGTGCGTTTGCGGTACCCGCAGATCGAGCCCGGTTGACGCATATAACAGTCCGCTCTGATGAGCACCGGCATCTGAAGCAGTCCCTGCCTTTCATGCTGGAAGACGCAGTGATTGACCCGGTTGAGTCGATGCACTTTGTTTGTACCCCGATCGATGGAGAGCGCTATTTAGTGGCACTGGCATCCCAGGCCGACATGAGCGATTGGTTGCAGCAGCTGGGCGATGGCTTTGAGGGTCCATTTTTTCATGAGGCCTTGTTGCTGCCACTTCAGCCTGGTGAAGTCTGTTTGCTGGTAGAGCATGCATCCGTCCTTATTCGCTGGGATGAGCATCAGGGCGCACGGGTAGAGCACGGCCTGTTGCCGTCCTTGCTAGGTACTTTGTCTCTGCTGCCGGATACGGTGGTGGTGTATGGGCGCGATCAGGCAAGTGATTGTGCGCTACTACCCGAGGCTTGGCGTGACCGGGTGCAATGGCGCCAGGGCGATTTTGGTACCGCTTTGATGCTGGCACAGGGTGCCGACGACGGTATCGATATGCGTCAAGGTGAATTTGCCCCCAGCTTGCCCTTTGGGCGCTGGTGGCAAAGATGGAAACTGCTGGCCGTTGCGTTGCTTATTGCGGTTTCTTTGCAAGTCGTTAGTGATTGGATCCAATACTGGCGCTTGCAAGAGAGCAATGTTGCGCTGCGCAGCGCCATCGAGGAAAGCTACCGTCAGGCCAACCCCAAAGGGGCTCTGGTCGACGCTGAAAAGCACTTAGATC
>QXYP01000238.1 GCA_009886815.1 Halieaceae bacterium | reverse complement strand
TTTAGCAGCACAACGTTTAGCGCAGCCTTATCAGCTGTCCTCGGTTTCTTCCGATACTGACAACAACTTTAATGATCCCGCGGTTGCAAGGGTCTCAGAATTATTAGCACTGGGCGATGACGAGGCGGCTCGCTTGGAGTGGCGAACTCTCGTTGCCCGCCTAAGCAACGCTGAAAAAGTTGCCGCAGCTCGAAGCGCCAAGGAACGAGATTGGAATTATTATGCGATTCATGCGGCTAATAGCGCCGGGGCTTGGGATGAACTAGAGCTTCGGTTCCCGGAGGCCTTTAAATCTATTTTTCAGACTTACGCTGAAGCCGAGTCAGTATCGATAACGGAGTTGTTGTCGATTGCTCGACGGGAAAGTGCCATGGATCCACTGGCGCGCTCGCCTGTAGGGGCATTGGGTTTGATGCAGGTCATGCCTAATACGGGGAAGATGGTCGCTAGGCAAAAAGGTATTCCCTATGAGCGCAGCCAGTTGCAGAAAGCAGAATATAATGTCGCCATTGGGGCTCATTACTACCGCCGCTTAATGGACCGCTTTTCACAACATCGTCCCAAGGCATTGGCGGGTTATAACGCCGGGCCACATCGCATTGGTCGCTGGGTAACCGCTGAGGTTCCCACGGATCAATGGATTGAAAGTTTGCCTTTTAAGGAAACTCGCGAGTATGTTCAAAATGTACTCGCCTATGCCGTTATTTATGATCAAAGGGCAGGTCGTAAGCCCGAATTACTGCGGCAAAACGAACTCACTACTCACCCTTAACCTAAGCGAGGTTGGCCATGAAAAGCCTGCAACTCCAGTCCTGTGTACACGAAAATAATACGATTGAGTGTGCACTGTTTGAAGTCGATATTCCCGAGCCAGGGCCCGATGAGGTTTTGATTAAGGTCGAGGCAGCTCCAATTAATCCGTCAGATCTAGGTTTGATGTTTGGTATTTTAGATACCGCCACGGCTACGGCCAGTGAGCGTAATGGTTTTCCAGCAGTAACACTGCCCGTGCCAGAGGCCATGATGCGCGCCATGAAAGCTCGGGTGGGCCAATGGCTTCCTGCGGGCAATGAAGGCGCGGGTACGGTCGTGGCTGCGGGGAATGACGAAGCGGCTCAAGCACTCATGGGTAAACGTGTGGGCGTTTTTGGCGGTGAGTTGTTTGCCCAGTATCGTTGTATGCCTGCCATGCAGTGCATGGCGCTTCCCGATGACGTCACAGCTGAAGAGGGCGCTTCCTGTGTCGTGAATCCAATGACTGCCCTGGGTTTTGTTGAGACGGCCAAGATGGAAGGGCACCAGGCCATTGTTCACGCTGCGGCAGCGTCAAACCTCGGCCAAATGCTGCAGCGTATCTGCACCGAAGATGGTATTCCTCTAGTGAACATCGTGCGCAGTGACGAGCAGGTCGCTTTGTTGCGTGGGCAGGGTGGCGAATACGTCTTAAATTCTACAGATCAAAACTTTCAAAAGGACTTAACAGCGGCGGTAGTAGCGACGGGCGCGACCGTTGCCTTTGATCCCATTGGTGGTGGACCGTTGAGCAACCAAATTTTGACGGCTATGGAAGTGGCTGCGCAAAAACGGCTGCCAGTCTGGAGCCGATATGGCTCAGACGAACACAAGCAGATCTATATCTACGGCATGCTTGATCCAGCACCCACAACCCTGACTCGAGGTTATGGGTTTGCGTGGAGTGTGAGTGGCTGGTTACTGATGCCATTTCTGCAGCGTGCGGGTCTCGAGCGTATGGCTGCCATGCAGCAGCGGGTGCTGTCAGGGTTGAAAACAACTTTCGCGAGTCAATATTCCGACAGTGTTGCTCTGGAAAATGCCTTGGAATTATCGGCAGTTCAAACCTACGGCCGTAAGGCGACGGGGCAAAAAACCCTGATTACGATGTCTTGATCAAACAAAGGGGGTTAGCCACCTGACAGCTTAACGGTGTGGCCCAACTGTTCGAGGACCTCTTTACAGATAGTCCTTTGATCCCCCTGAATTTCAATCTTGCCGTCTTTGACCGCACCGCCAACACCGCAGCGTTGTTTGAGACGTTTGGCGGTGTCCTTTAAAACCTCAGGGGAGACTGGCAGGCCTTCAATGACGGTAACTGCTTTGCCCCCTCGACCTTTAGTTTCCCGACGTATTCTGGCGATACCGTCGCCCTCTAGCTGAGGTGCAGAGTTGCCGCACACGCATTTGGGAAGTTTGCGCTGGCATTGGGGGCAGAGACGGCCGCCGTCAGTGGAAAATACTAAATGCGAAGTGGTGTTTTTTTTGCTCACGGAAGACCTCCAGTTGCCGCGCGAGTATAGTACGCTGGCAGCGCAAGGGAGCCAATGAACATGAGCGACGCACAATCAGATCTCGAATCCCAGATTGCGTTTCTGGAAAATACTGTCCTAGGGCTTGATAAGGCTATGGCCAGTCAGCAGCAGCAGATCTTGGAACTGCAAACCCAGCTGCGTATGCTCCACGGGGAAATTAAGACTCAAGGTGCTCGTCTTGATGAGGTTGATACCACATCTCTCGATGCACCCCCCCCTCACTATTAAATCGACCTGAGGTAAATCATGACCTATCGCGTTGGCCTTTTGGTCTCGGCGGCCTTTTTATTGGGGCTGTATCTTCTGTTTCAAATAGCAACTCGACCTCCGGAGGCACCCGAACATCAGGTCTTTGTAAATGGTCAAATTTTAACCATGAATGCGGAGAACCGCGTAGTAGAGGCGCTGAGCGTAAGGGGTGCAAAAGTCAGCCGCGTGGGTTCTACAGAAGAAATCTTGGCTGAGGTAACCGATAAAACGGTGGTCACGGATTTACGGGGTAGAACATTAATGCCCGGTTTTGTCGATGCGCACGGACATTTCCCAGGATCGGGGCAGGTCGTTTTTAGCACCGATCTCAATAGTCCACCGATCGGTAATATCGAAGATATGTCCCAACTGCTGGAGCGCCTTAAAGATGCTCATGAGGCACGTCCCGATGGCTGGCTGACCGGATTTGGTTATGACGATACGCTCTTGGCTGAGGGGCGACACCCCACGCGAGAGGACCTCGACCAAATCTCAGCCACTCGACCGATCGCGATTGGTCACGTCTCTGGGCATCTCTATGCGGTTAATAGCGCGGCTTTGGCGGAAATCGGTATTGATGAAAGCACGCCTGATCCTAAAGGGGGAGTCATTCAAAGAGATCCAACTTCTCCCGATGGCCGTCGACCTAACGGCGTGCTTGAGGAGACGGCTTCAAGGCAGGTTTTACTCAAAGCCCTCGATATTGGTATTACCGATGGCATTCGCATGACAACCCATGCCGCGCGAGAGTACCTGCAAGCGGGTGTTACCACCGCATCAGCTGGTGGTATGCCCCTAGGATTGGCAAAGTTGCTGGGGCCATTGAGCCAGCTCAATGTCTTTCCTCAACGGGTCGCACTGTTTCCACTTTTGGAAGAAGTTGAATCTGAAGTTTTATCGGGGGAATGGCGGCCTGAAGCGATGGCTGCAGGACGATTATCCTTGCCCCGAGTGAAGATTATTGCAGACGGCAGTATCCAAGGTTACACAGGGTATTTGAGTGAACCCTATTACGAGCCCTACAAGGGCGATGTATTGTATCGCGGCTATCCCTCGGTTTCCCGGGATGACTTGTTTCGGCAAGTAGAGGGTTTGCACATTCAAAAGATTCAGTACGCCATTCATGTCAACGGTGATGCGTCGGTAGAGGATGCTCTCGACGCGATTGAAGCGGCGCAACAGTCTCAGCCTTGGCCCGATGCACGACCACTATTTATCCATGCGCAAATGAGCCGCGAGGACCAGATTCAGCGCATGGCGCAATTGGGTGTGACACCTAGCTTTTTTTCCAGTCATACCTACTATTGGGGTGATCGCCATGCGGCTATTTTTATGGGGCCTGAGCGGGCTGCCAATATGAGCCCTGCAGGCTGGGCACTCGATGCCGGCATTCGCTACAGCGCCCACGCGGATACGCCAGTTACCCCCATGCTGCCGCTACAGGTTGTATGGAGCCAGGTAAATCGGATAACGACTGGTGGTGCCGTGCTGGGTAGGCATCAGCGTGTAGCACCTATGGCTGCGCTGCGAGCAGTGACTATCGATGCAGCCTGGCAAGTTTTTATGGATGACAGCGTCGGCTCTTTGGAGCCTGGAAAGCTTGCCGATATGGTTGTCTTATCGGGAAGTCCTCTCGAATCATCGGATGTTCGCGAGTTGCTGGTTGAGCGTACTTTTATCGGTGGGGCAGAGGTATACACCCGCCGTTAGGTAGACGAAATCACAGAGACAACGTTTAGGGACTCGTCGCTGGGTAATGAGGTCTGGGAGCTATCTATGCACGATAAACTAGAAGAACTTGAGGAGCTCTGTGCTCTAAAGCTGGGGCCAGGTACTGTTACCGAACTGACCCAGCTCTCTGGGGGCGCCAGTATGGAGAGTTGGCGTTTCTTTTACGCCGACCGACCCCTGGTACTGCGCCGATTGCCCTTCACTGCTTCACCGACGGCCGCGGCTGCAGATAATGATGTGGGATCTATTCCACTGGCCACCCAGGCAGGCCTCATTGACTACCTCCATGGGGTTGGACTTAAGGTGCCAGAGGTCATAGCTCAGCTGCCTGCAGGCAGCGCTTTGGGTGAGGGTTTTATTATGAGCTGCATCAACGGTGAAGCGTTACCGAACCGATTGCTGCACAAACCCGAATTTTCTCAGGCTCGCAATAACCTCAGTAGCCAGTGTGCCAAGGAACTGGCCCATATTCACCGCATTGATCCCGATGATTTACCCGTCACGTTACCCGTACTGTCGCCGCGTGCGTTGTTGGAGGAGCAGGAGCGTTTTTATCGGCAATTCGGGTCATCGAATGCGGTGTTTGAATTGGCCTTTGGTTGGTTGAACCGGACCTGTCCAGAGCCACAGGAGTATCGCCTCGTGCATGCCGATTTCCGCATGGGTAACTTTCTGGTCGACGGGGAGGGATTAACGGCGGTGCTGGATTGGGAGCTGGCTCATATTGGTGACCCACTGCGGGATATTTCGTTTTTATGTATCCCCAGCTGGCGCTTTGGCCAATATGACTTGGAGGCGGGTGGCTTTGCAAGTTTGGAAAATTGGCTGAGCAATTACGAGACGGCAAGTGGCCAACGGGTGCCTCGCGAGCATTTTGAGTGGTGGATGATATTTAACATCCTCTGGTGGGGCGTGACCTGTTTGAGGTTGGGCAGTACCTTCCGGGATGGCTCGGTACCTACTGTTGAGCGTACGATTATTGGTCGTCGCATATCCGAGGTAGAGCTCGATCTTTTACTGTCTTTGGAGACCCAGCGAGCGGACTCCAATGCTGCGCTGCTGGCGCCGCCCCCTAGCTTGAACGCTGAGCTGGCGACCGACGAGGAGGTTCAATACGCTGAGGTTGCGCAGGCACTGGCCCAGTGGAATAAAAGTGATATTTTGCCGGAGGCGTCTGGCCACGGTGTCTTTGCTTCCCGGGTAGCCAATAATGCATTGGGTATGGTCGTTCGTGCATTGCGACTCGAAGAGCCCTACGGGCAGCGACAAGCGCAGCGGCTGGCTGAGCTCGGTTATGACAACAAAGCGTTGGCCAATGCTCTGCGAGCAGACTTCGAGCGCTGTAATGACCGGGCAACATGGGATCACCTACGACTTACCACGCTCGAACGTCTTGCGATTGATCAACCGCAATATGCCGGCAGGGCGGTTGCGCTTAAACATTGGTGTGGGGTTTAGTCACCTAAGGCATTGTTACGCAACAGGGCTTTTTGGATTAAAGCGCCGGTGCGTTGAGCCCCTGGTATTCAGAGGCTGCGGGTGTCAGTAGAGTCGATGTTTCTCGCCTATGAGTGCCTCTGTAAGGCCAACATAGCCGACCCGGTTCAGGTCAAAGGAGCGCCTGCCTAGACGTTGGATCGGTGTTGCCATCGACCCAAGATCATTGGTCACTAGGCCGAGCTAGACTCAGGCTGCGTGGTCTGCAAAAGCTAGCTCAGGAAAACCTGCGTCTGACGACTCCTTGAGCTTGTCATAGTACACGTGGGCACCTCCAAAAAAGATGAGCACTCGCGCTTTGCGGTCTTCGCGGTTAGCGCCCATCATCCAGGAGTTCACCTTGTCGCCCTCGGCCATCATGGTTTGCGCATGAATTTCAGCCGTTAAGTTGGTCCACTCTTCTTCAGCGATGGCGCTAGGGTAAAAGACTTGTTTACCTTCAGCGTTCATCTTCTTAACGCACTCGCTAATCCACTGCGCATTCTGCTCAATCGATGTCGGCAGGTTGGCAAAGGGTGCCTGCGGGCCAGTCACCATAAAAAAGTTGGGGTAACCGGCAACGGCCACACCCATAATTGAACTGGATTGATCCTGCCATTTATCGCGCAGAATCTGGCCGTTTTCACCCACAATATCCATGGCTTCCAATGCGCCTGTGTAGGCTTTAAAGCCGGTCGCCAGCACGATAATGTCGAACTCGTGATGATTTTGTGTGGTGCGAATACCGGTCTCAGTGATTTCAACGATGGGTTCATAGTCTTTGATATCGACCAGCTGTACGTTGTCGCGGTTAAAGGCTTCGTAGTAGCCGTGATCTAGGGGCGGCCGCTTGGCAAATAGCGGGTAGCCTTTGGGTGTAAGCAGTTCCGCGACTTCCGGATCCTCAACTTTCGCCTTAATCATTTTTTCAATGATGAAGTCTGCAGCGGCTTTATTGGCTTCTGGGGTTGCCAGCAGGTCGTCAAATGTTTCAAAGACCCAGCGGAAGCTGCCGTGCCAGTTTTCTTCGAAGACTTGCTGCACTTCTTCTGGCGTACTTTCGGCGACGGTTCTACCCGAGGGAGGATTGAACCCCATGCCGAAGACGTGATTGCGGCATTTGTCGATAATTTCCTGATAGTTCTCTTTAATTTCTTTTTCCCACTCTGGCGTCATGGGTTTCTGCATGGCGGGCATTACAAAGTTGGGTGTGCGCTGAAATACCGTTACCTGCGCGGCAGTTTTGGCGACCTCGGGCAGCATTTGTACGGTGGTAGCGCCGGCCCCAATAATGCCAACGCGCTTGCCTGCAAACTCAAGGCCTTCAGGCCAGCGAGATGAATGAAAGCAGGGCCCGTTAAAGGTGGCTTGGCCAGGGATATTAGGAATTTGGGGTTGGGAAATCATGCCCATGCCACTGATAAAAAATCGGCAGGTGTGCGTCGCACCGTCGCCGGTAGTCACGATCCAAATGCCGCTGTCGGCTTGGTATTCAGCGCGGGTGATCTCAGTGCTAAATTGCATGTGCGGCCACATGTCGAATTTGTCTGCTACGAAGCGTAGGTAATTCTGAGTTTCTTCCCATCCGGGGTAACGCTTAGACCAGGTCCACTCCTCGAGTACCTCTTTGGAAAAAGTGAGGCAGTAATAGTAACCCTCGCTGTCGGTCGCGGCGCCGGGATATTTGTTCCAAGCCCATGTGCCACCAATGTCGGGCGCTCGATCAAACACTTTGAGTGTTAGGCCGGCCTCACGTAAGTAGTGTGTCAGCGCCACACCTGCAAAGCCTGCGCCAACGACAATGGCATCAAAATCAGTGGTTTGTGATGATTGCATTCTTCTTTCCCTCATGAAAACCTCTGCGGTACCAAGCGCAGTGTTGTGGATTTTTTTGATCAATCCAACGTGATACCCAGTGCATAACAAATGTCACCGGATGACAAGCCTGCTGCAAGCCGGTGGGTGCCGTTTTCGAGCCCATATTGGGATCGCACGTTGTTTGGTCTTTTTGTGCCTCAAGCTCTTAATATTGGTGCGCTAATTGCCCGACTCTTCGCGGAGTTTGCTAAACTTACTTGTGTTCAGCAAGTCTCTTGGTGACACTATACAACTTCAAGCCGTTAGCGCTTGTCAACCATAGCAGGATAGGAAGAGGATATTATCGTGGAAACAAGTGCAGTAACGGTGGGCATTATCGGTGGCACGGGTGACCTTGGTGCGGGGCTAGCCCGTCGGTTGGCGCGAGCAGGCTGTAAAGTCATTATCGGGTCCCGCAATGAGAGTCAGGCACAGGTCGCTGGAGAGGCGCTCAAGGCGCTGGGTGAATCGTCGGGCTGGGGGACGTTACAGGTTTCAGGCGCAAGCAATCCTGATGCAGCAACCGCGGCCGATGTCGTGTTTGTCACGGTTCCATTCTCCGCTCACAGTGCCACGCTAGACAGTATAAAAGAGGCTGTGCAGGGTAAAGTCGTGGTCGACGTGACCGTACCGCTTGTGCCGCCAAAAGTCGCGAGAGTGCAGTTACCGGAGGGGGGCAGCGCAGGTCAGATGGCCCAGGCGGCATTGGGTGACAATGTTCGAGTTGTTAGTGCCATGCAAAACGTTGCCGCAGCCCACCTCAACAGTGACGACACTATCGACTGTGATGTGCTTGTTACCGGCAATAACAAAGAAGCCCGTCAACAGGTCATCGATATCCTACAGACCATTGAGGTACGAGGCTTTCACGCGGGCATGATCAATAACGCAGCGGCCGCTGAGGCGCTGACTTCGATACTTATCAACATCAATAAGCAGTACAAAACCCATGCGGGCATTCGTATAACTGGGGTTTGATGGCCCGATGGCGCCAACGCTTATTTTAACAGCGGTCGAGCATTTACCTTGGGTGACCCCCGGTGACGACCTTGTGCCGCTCGTGATTGCGGCGACGGCAAGCCAAGGGCTGGTCCCTGAACCGGGCGATATTTTGGTGGTGGCACAAAAAGTGGTGTCTAAGGCAGAAGATCGACTGGTGGCTCTGGCTGCAGTTTCACCCGGCACGGTGGCGGTGAAGCTTGCCGAGGAAACGGGGAAGGACGCGCGCTTGGTAGAACTGATACTGTCGGAATCGACCGCCATTGTTCGTTCGCGCCCCGGTCTGATCATTGCAGAGCATCGCTGTGGCCATGTGCTCGCTAACGCTGGCATCGACGCGTCGAATATTGCCCAGGACGACGGCGAGCAGGTCTTACTATGGCCTGAGGACCCAGACGTTAGTGCCACCGACCTTCACCAACGTTATACGAAGGCCTATGGTTTTAGGGTGCCAGTGATCATAAACGATAGCATGGGCCGCGCTTGGCGCTTGGGAACGACAGGGCATGCTATTGGTGTGGCGGGTCTTGACCCCCTCTGGAATCAGGTGGGTGAACACGACCTTTACGGTAACGAACTGCGAGTGACCGAGCCAGCCACGGCCGATGGTCTCGCCGCCGCCGCGGCCTTGGTGCAGGGAGAGGCGGCTGAGGGAAGTCCTGTCGTTTGGATTCGAGGTTGCCCTCGCTCCTCGGGAGAACCGCGAAGTTCCCGGGCATTACTGCGCCCGCACTCGGCAGATATGTTTCGATGACGCAGCGGCTGAAATCCGTGCTGCTTGCGGGTGGCGGCGGCGGTGCCAGGCTGGCAAGAGGCTTTTATGGCCTTTTGAATGAAGCCGAAACTCTAGTACTGACAAACCCCGGGGACGATTTTGAGCACCTTGGATTACTGATTTGCCCGGACACCGATAGTGTTCTGTACGCGGTATCAGATGCGATTGACGCTAAGCGTGGT
>QXYP01000237.1 GCA_009886815.1 Halieaceae bacterium | reverse complement strand
TAATTCTTCAAACATGATAATTTCTCGAGGTCCGTTAGCGAGCGGGGGTGAATTATGAATCAGCAGCAACCTCGCTGCCAACCACTGAGCTGTATTCTGAAAGGCCATAGGGTGTAACCCTGACCGCCACCCTTAGGTGATAGAGGTTTGTAGCACAATGCGGCGATTCAGACACAAAATGAGTTTTAATCCGACTTATTTATGGCGACAGGTAACGCTTAAATGGCTCAGGTAGCGACTGAGCACGATATCGCCGACAGAAAAGGCGGTTTTAGCCATATCAAGAAACTCGAAGTTATTGCAATTTTGTAAAAAGAACGACGCGACCAGGCATTAAGCTTTTGGGCTTTTACAATGGATAAATGGATGGATAAATTTATAGCGCAAGACCTGCAGCAACTGCAGGAGCGCTGGGCAAATACACCCTTAGAACCCTGGCTAGCGGAATTACCCACCCAACTTGCCCAAGGCTTCTCTAGTGCACGTTATGGCGACATCCCTCGCTGGTCTCAAGCTTTATTGTCCCTGCCTAAAATTCAGGCAGAAGCTGTCAATCTCAGCAGTGAACGCGTCGGGTGCACGGGGCCTCTCTCAGAAAGTCAGCGAGACCAACTCACTACCGGCTTACAAGCTTTACACCCTTGGCGCAAAGGACCCTTCGAGCTTTTTGGTCTCCACATTGATACCGAATGGCGTTCCAACTGGAAATGGAATCGCCTGGAGGGTGCACTGAAAGACCTGTCTCAGCGTCGTGTATTAGATGTCGGTTGCGGCAGTGGTTACCACAGCTGGCGCATGCTGGGAGCCGGCGCAGAGGAAGTCGTTGGCATAGATCCAAGCCCACTATTTAACGTGCAATTTCGAGCAATACAACACTATTTACAGCAGCCAAGCATCAATGTTTTACCCGTCACACTTGAGCAAATTCCGCCCAAACTGCGCGCTTTCGATACCGTCTTTTCAATGGGAATTTTGTACCATCGCCGGTCACCATTTGATCATCTGATCGACCTTCGAAATACGTTGCAAAGTGGTGGTCAACTAATACTTGAAACGCTGGTCATTGAAGGCGGGCCCAACACGGTGTTCATTCCCCCTGACCGTTACGCCAAAATGGGCAATGTTTGGTGTCTACCGAGCCCTGTGACGCTTCATGGATGGCTTGAAAAGGTAGGCTTTCAAAATGTGCAAATTGTCGACATCAATACAACCTCGCTGGAAGAACAGCGCACAACGCCCTGGATGACTTTCCACTCTCTGGAGCAATTTCTTGATGGCGACAATAAAAAGCTGACAGCCGAAGGACACCCGGCACCGGTACGCGCGATACTGACTGCCGACGCACCTTAATAGCACTTTCTCAATGAAGGGGACGTTTGGCCGGAACCCCACTAAACACAATTTCAAAAACCTCATCAAAACTGCGTACGAAATGCACGGTCATATTTGCCGTTAGATGGTCAGGCAGCGCTTCGTAGTCACCACGATTGGCAAAAGGTATTAAAACCTCGGCTATCTGAGCGCGGCGGGCCGCAACAATTTTTTCCCGAATGCCCCCTACGGGAAGCACTTGGCCGGTTAATGTCAGTTCGCCAGTCATCGCTAACGGGCGCTTTATTCGCTGATCTCGCGCTAAAGACACGAGTGCAGTCGCCATAGTAATACCGGCGCTAGGCCCATCTTTTGGCGTAGCCCCTTCAGGGACGTGTAAGTGGACCATTGAGGTATCAAAAAAATCTTCATCGCAGCCAAAATCTGCCAAGTGTGCAACGATGTAGCTGTAAGCGATTTCGGCACTCTCTTTCATAACCTCGCCCAACTGGCCTGTGAGTTTGAAACCGCGGTTTAAAGTATGAATTTTGCTCGATTCAATGGCGAGGGTCACACCACCCTGGGCTGTCCAGGCCAATCCCGTCACTACGCCCTTGCCACGCAGGGGCCGCTCATTACGATAGCGAGGTTGCCCAAGTAACTCTGCAATATCTTTTTTGGCCAATCGAATGCGGGGGACACCAGTGTCAACAATCTGGACAATCGCTTTTCTAATTAGGGCCGCCAGCTGCTTTTCCAGCTGTCGAACTCCTGCCTCACGGCAATAGCCATCAATCACCAAGCGAAGGCCCGCGTCATTAATTCGCACTTGTGATGGCTTCGCACCATGCCGCTTGATTAATTTGGGCCACAAATGATTCCGGGCAATCGCCAATTTTTCTTCGGCGATATAACCCGCAAGGCGAATGGTCTCCATGCGATCTAGCAGTGCGGGAGGGATCGTGTCGAGTTGATTGGCCGTGGCAATAAAAAGAACCCGGGACAGGTCGACACGCAAATCGAGATAATGATCCAGAAATTCGTTGTTTTGCTCCGGGTCCAGCACTTCCAAAAGTGCTGACGCCGGATCCCCTTGATAAGAGCGACCCACCTTGTCGATCTCATCAAGCATAATGACCGGATTGGCGACATCAACATCTTTCAGAGCCTGCACCAGCTTACCCGGCATCGCGCCAATATAGGTTCGACGGTGTCCCTTTATCTCTGCTTCATCACGCAGCCCACCCAAACTCAATCGGAAAAATTTTCGGCCTAAAGCATCAGCAACAGACTTGCCAATACTGGTTTTTCCAACACCAGGCGGGCCTACAAGCAGCAGTATTGAGCCATCAATAGTGCCCTTGAAATTGCCTACAGCCAGAAACTCTACAATGCGCTCTTTAACGTCTCCAAGCCCATCATGATGCCGGTCAAGTTCACCTCGAGCATGCTCCAGACTGAGGTTATCGTCTGAATAAACACCCCATGGCACAGCGCTGATCCAGTCAAGATAATTACGCGTCACCGCGTATTCGGGTGAGCCTGATTCCAGCACGCTTAATTTGTCCAACTCCTCTGCGAAGCGAGTGGACACGTGTTCGGGAGGATTACGTGCTGACATGCGTTCAGCAAATTTTTCGGCATCTGAAGTTCTATCGTCTTTGGAAATACCCAACTCACGCTGGATGACCTTCATCTGCTCCTTAAGAAAAAACTCGCGCTGGTTATCGGAAACTTTGTCGTTCACTTCACGACTAATCTCCCCCTGAAGTTCGGCAACCTCTTTCTCTCGTCGCAGCAATTCCAGCACTTGAGTCATACGCGCGGGAAGGGGTAGCGTTTGCAAGATGTCTTGTAATTGCCCTCCCGATGCCGTTGTCATTGCTGCAGCAAAGTCGGCCAGTAGGCTAGGCTGGTTCGGATTAAACTTGCCAAGGTATTGCTTGAGCTCCTGCGAATAAAGCGGATTTAGTGGCAGCAGCTCTTTGATAGCAGCAATAATGGCCATGGCATATGCCTTGATCTCATCGCTGTCACGCTCACCTTTGGATCGGGGATACTCGACTTGTGCAATAAACGGTCCGTCTTCACGTAACCAGCGCACAATACGAAACCGCTTTAGGCCCTGAGCAAGAAATTGTCCCGGGTTATCTGACTGCTGTTGGGGTCGGTGCAACCTGACTACACATCCCATATCTGGAAAATCAGTGGCCACGACATCGATAGGGTTAACGTCGCCGACAAAAGCCAAACCCAGCACCCCCTTGCCCTGATCAGATATTGCAGCCAGTGTTTTTTGCCATTGCTCGGGGTTGAGACCAATGGGCTGTACTTGACCGGGAAAAAAGGGACGCCCAGGTAAAGGTAGTAGCACCAGTGTTTCGGGCAACACGTCTTCCGCTACAGCTGGGGTCGACCCCTGCTCTACCGTTATGACGTCTTCGGCACCCAGCTCATAGTGCGCCGACACCCCCTCGAGGACGCCGTCATTGGCATTACCGTCTGGCTTGTTTGGGTTCTGATTATCTTCGCTGCTCATTACAGCCTGCCTCATTCCTTGGCGTTGTGACTCGCTTTACCAAGATGTGGTGATCAACAGGCTGCAATTCAAGGCCTTAAGCCCAGTCAGTCATCGCCCCCCGAGGGCGCGGACGGGATACCGTTGAACGGTAGGTGTGAGACTTTGGAACCCGTGTTCGATGCCTCAGATACACGAACTGCACCCTCTTTTTCAACTTCATCGATACGAATTACCGAGTGCAGCGGGATATAACTGCGCTTAACCCCCGCAAACTCGGTTTTTAATTTCTCTTCCGAGGGGTCAACCAGTACCGCCGATCGCTCGCCGAAAACCAGCTCTTCAATCTCTATGAAGCCCCACATGTCGCTTTGAAATATTTGCCTAGCGAAAACCTCAAAGACTTGGCCTCCGTTTTGGAAGATCACCTTGTAGACGGGCTGAGTTGTCATGGGCAAAGGACGCGGTTAGGAAAAAAAGGGCGGGAATGGTACCACTTCTGACGCTATCTGCCAGTGGATTCTCGCGCAGAGTATGATTCATAACGGTATACTCCCGCTCGATCGCTGTATCCACTGCAAATGAGAAGACTTTTTTGACAACATCACCCCAGAAAAAACTGTTTGTCCAAACCCACGGCTGCCAGATGAATGAGTACGATTCTGCGCGGATGGCCGATCTGCTGGG
>QXYP01000236.1 GCA_009886815.1 Halieaceae bacterium | reverse complement strand
GACCGGGTTGTAGGCCCTTTCAAAGGCGAAGCTGGGAGCGGCCATTGGTAACGAGGTAGCGACACAACACAGTGCAACAGTTTAGGAAGTAACCAGACCCTCAGCGCTATCGATAATGCATGGCCGGCGCACCTATTTGACGGTGCAATACGACTAAGTGAGGGGTGACTTGGACGCTGATAAGGAGTAAGACTCAATGTTTCAACGCAATGAACTTATTGACCAAAAGAACCTGGTCGAAGGATTCGCCCCTCTAAGCCAAGGCGTCTTAGATACCATGCAGAGTCTCCAGTGCCGAGCGGTGCTCATCTGCCTTCTCATTTTTCCAACTCATTTATGCTTCGGGGCCTCTCCCCTAGACCGGCTTGCCGAAGCCGTACGCTTCAAAACCGTTAGCTCCCAAAATAGCGCCGAAATAGACTACGAGGCCTTTCAAGGGCTTAACGAGTTTCTGGCGAGAACCTACCCCAGGACATTTGATCAACTGGAAGTTGAGTACATCAATACCCACAGTATCTTACTGCGCTGGCTGGGCAGCGACCCTGAGCAGAACCCTGTTTTATTCACGGCTCACACCGACGTTGTGCCTATTGAAATAGGCACTGAAGGTGACTGGCAACACCCGCCTTTCGCAGGTGTTATTGAAAACAACACCCTTTACGGCCGAGGCACGCTAGATGATAAACAAGGCGTTATCAGTTTGTTAGAAGCGACTGAAACTTTGCTAGAAGAGGGTTTCAAGCCTCGTAGGACTTTGGTTTTTGGCTTTGGCCACGACGAAGAGATTGGCGGCGAAAACGGGGCGGCGGCACTGGCCGAGCGCATGCGCGAACTCAATCTTAGCTTTGACTGGATGGTCGACGAGGGTGGCTTTGTTGTCAGCAACACCCCACTGCTACCGGGGCGAGATCTCGCCATGATCAATGTGGCTGAAAAAGGCTACGTGACTTTGACACTGTCAACAGAAGCCCCGGGAGGGCATTCATCAAGCCCCGCAAGTACCGGCGCAATAGGCACCCTAGCGAGGGCTCTTGATCGTATCGAAAGCAACCCGTTCGATCCCAAACTGGTTGAACCTATGCGCAGCGCGCTCGCCATGATGTCCCCAGAAATGTCACAGCCGGAACGGTTTTTATTCAATAATCTCTGGCTATTTGATCGCTTAATTGCGGGGCAGATGGCCAAGGACAGCATCACCCAGCCCATGGTGAGAACAACCACAGCCCTCACTATGTTCAATGCCGGAGTAAAAGAAAATGTCATTCCGCAGCGCGCTGAAGCGAAGGTCAATTTTCGGCTGCTGCCCGGTGATACCGTTGAAGAGTTGATCGCCACGATCACCGACATCGTTGATGATCCAACCGTCAACATTAGCAATGATCGATGGAGCGATCGACCCGGTGTTGCTGATGCTAATGGCGATGGGTTTGCCGTGATCAGCGCAGCCACATCCGCGGTTTATCCTGATGCACTCATTATACCCTCACTTCTTCAAGCGACGACCGATACAAGGCACTACGTTAACCTCGCCAAAGATCAGTATCGGTTTCATGGCAACTCGGTCACTACAGAGCAGGCCCGCTCAGTGCACGGCACCAACGAATACATTTCAAGGGACAGTTTCAACAATGCAATCTCTGTCGCCCGGGGCATGGTTAAGGGTGCTGGCAAGGGCCGCTAGCGCGGGAACGGTGAGCACCTGGAGACCGAGGCGGCCCCTCACCTACCTCAAAGAGTTCGGCGAAACCCTAATAAACTATGGACATAAAAGGTTGAAACGGCTTGCATCCCGGCGTCCCCTTGGCCGCTCGACCTTTTGACCTCTTGACCTCTTGACCCCGCAACCTCTTGAAATCAACACGACAACAAGCGCTCGTAACGGATCGACTACTCACTGAGCACATCATGCTCGCATCATCCCCTAGGGCGTTAACAGCTGTTTGCACGACTCCCATGTGCTACAAAGGTTGTTTATTCGGGCTGTTTCTATGCCGTTAACCTGACACTGGACTGCAGCGCAGGATAGTGACGTAAAGACCTCATAAACAAAGGGGCAGTAAGTGACTCCCCCGAGGAGAAATTGATATGTATAGCGCTCTACGAACCATCAGCCTAGCACTGCTGGCATTGGCAGCTAACACTGGGTTATTGGCCGGCGGCGCCATAGCTTCTGACCCTAGCTATGGCAGTAATACTGAGGTTGGCAACTATTTAAAGGTCAATGGTATCAACCTGTATTACGAGGTTTATGGCGAAGGGGAGCCTCTTGTGCTCATCCATGGAAGTGGCCAAAGTATTGCCGATATGGCCCACCAAATCGGTCATTTTTCCACTGACTATCAGGTGGTCGTTGCCGACAGTCGAGCCCATGGCCGTTCCGGCATGACCGATGAACAAATGACTTATAAAATAATGGCCCAAGACTGGGTAGCGCTGATAAACCACTTGAAGCTACCGCCGGTGCGACTGGTTGGTTGGAGTGACGGTGGCAATATTAGCCTTGAGATTGCTAGGACACACCCTAGCAGCGTTGATCGTGTGGCCGTCATGGGCGCAAATCTGAGCCCGGATCGTAGTGCCGTGCATAGCTGGGCCGTCGACTGGGTGCTGGGTTTTTCTCAGGAAATAGACGCGAAAATAGCGGCGGGAGACACCGAGCAAAATTGGCAAGCCCTCAAGCAGCAATTTTATCTATTAAGAGAGCTGCCAGATATGTCCTTGGAAGAGCTCGCCAGCATTGAAGCGCCGGTGCTAGTCATGGCCGGTGATCAGGACATTATTCGGGGAGAACATACCCTGCTCATTTATCAAACCTTGCCCAGGGCACACCTCGCTATTTTCCCCGGAGAAACCCACTTCACCCCCGCAACGGATCCAGCGCTATTCAACGCTACGGTTGAGCGCTTTATGAGTCGAGCTTATGAGCGGCCCGAGTCTAAGGACTTTATCTTGGGGGATTCCGGAGAGAACCATTGAAGAGCGCTTTGACAGCATTTTTCTGCTTGCTGAATCTGGCCTTTGTTAGCGCTTGCGAGACAGACAACGATCACAGGCAATCAGCTAGCGGCAACGACTTAGCACATAACGGGTCCACTACTGATTTACAGCCTAGTGCAGCTCAACTTCAATCAGGAAGCTGGCTAACGGGCGGTGGCGACTACCAACAGGCCTACTACTCACCCCTTGAGCAAATCAATCGTAAAAACGTGGCTGAGCTGGGTTACGCCTGGCACATTGACCTCCCCTCTGAACATGGTTATGAAGCCACACCTTTAATGGTTGATGGCGTGCTCTACGGCAGTGGCCCCCAAGGCATAGCCTTCGCGGTAGACGCTGCCAGTGGTCAAGCCCTTTGGCAGTTTGACCCGCAAATAGATCCGCAATTCATGCGCAAAGTTTGTTGCGGTGTGGTCAATCGCGGTGTTGCAGTCTCAGGAGGGGCACTCTTCGTTGCCGCTCTCGATGGTTACCTATTTGCCCTGAATAAAACTGACGGCACTGTCCTTTGGCGCAGCGATACGTTTATTGACCGCAACCGGGGCTACACGATTACGGGCGCACCTTACATTGCCAACGACCTAGTCATTATTGGTAATGCCGGCGCCGAGTTTGACGCCCGAGGCTACATTACAGCCTACGACATGAAGACCGGTAAGCAGCGTTGGCGATTTTTCACGGTACCTAGCAGCCCCAGCCCTCCTTTTGAACATCCAGAACT
>QXYP01000235.1 GCA_009886815.1 Halieaceae bacterium | reverse complement strand
CACACGCTCTACATCGAAAACCGATACGATAAACACTTCATCGATGAATACACGACCGGCTTCCACAGGTTCGTTCCCTACCTAACAGGCGAGACGGATGGCGAGCCCAAAACAGCACGCTGGGCGAGCGAGCTGTCGGGAGTGCCAGAAGACCTTATTGTTGATCTCGCGCGAGCCGCTAGCAACGCCCCAAGCCTGATCAGTGTGAGCTGGTCACTCCAACGACAACTATTCGGCGAGCAAACCTGGTGGATGGTCACCGTACTAGGAGCAATGTTGGGATTTATCGGCAGACCTGGAGCAGGGATCGGGTATGGATATGGCTGCATCCACAATATGGGTTTTGGCAGCAGAAAGATTCCCAACTTCCGGATTGGCGCATTTGGCGAAGAAGTCGGAGAGCGCATCACCGCTGAAAACCACTTTATCCCCGTAGCACGACTCGCCGATATGCTGGAAAAGCCCGGGCAGAGCTTCAACTACAATGGTCAACGATTAACCTACCCAGACATAAAGCTCATCTACTGGGCTGGCGGCAACCCCTATCACCATCACCAAGATCTTAATCGTTTGCGCCGCGCTTGGCAGAAGCCACAAACCATTATTGTTAATGAATCGTTTTGGACCGCTACTGCAAAGCACGCGGACATTGTGTTTCCGATCAGTACTTTTTTAGAGCGCAATGATGTGGGGGGTAGTGCCTACGATGAGTATCTGACTCCCATGCATGCCGCGACCTCACCTTTTGCCAACTCTCGAAGTGATTACGCGGTGTTTTCCGCTCTTGCAGAGAAGCTGGGGTTTGCGCCTTCATTTACCCAGCATCGCGACGAAATGGCCTGGGTGCGGTGTCTGTATGAGGAGACAAAAAGTAATGCGGCCGCGCAGGCGATCTCACTTCCGGACTTCGATGAATTTTGGCAAGGTGAGCAAATCAGTTTTGGAGATCAACTCCCCCGCGCTGAATTCATGCTCGAAAAATTTCGTCAGAATCCGAACGCTCACCCATTGAGAACCCCTAGCGGAAAAATCGAGATTTTTTCTGAGAAGATTGACGCCTTTCAGTATCCAGATTGCCGGGGCCACCCACGCTGGTACGATCGAGACGAATGGCTGGGGAACCCATCCCAAAGGTACCCGCTGCATCTAGTGTCAAATCAGCCCAAACACAAGCTCCACAGTCAACTCGATCATGCTCGGTCAAGCCAAGTTTCAAAAATATCTGGCCGGGAAACCCTTCGCCTCAACGCAGCGGATGCAGTGATACGCGGACTTAAGCAAGGTGATATTGTCAAAATATTCAATGCACGAGGCGCTTGTCTCGCCGGGGTGCTCATCTCAGAAGCCATTATGCCCGGCGTTATCGAGTTGCCCACAGGAGCTTGGTTTGACTCCCAAAAAATTGATGGTGAGACACTTGAGGTTCACGGCAACCCAAATGCACTGACGCCTGACATGGGCACTTCCATGTTGGCTCAAGGTTGCTCTGCGCATACCTGTATGGTCGAGATCGAGAAATATGACGCCCCCCTACCGCACCTAAAAGCATTTGAGCCGCCCGCTACAATCACCCATCCACCAACGGCCTGAAAGCCTCTATTTCACTCGATGAGTTGTTTAGCACTCCCAAAAACAATATAAACCACTGCCCCAAACACACTCACGCTCGCCGCGAGCAACAGCACAGAGTCGTAGGAACCCGTGGTGTCCACCAACCATCCCGCCGTCGCAACTCCAATGATGCCCGGCAGCGTACCAAGTGTGTTCATCACCCCAAAAACAACACCACCAAATCGCGGCGCAATATCGAGCACATTCGGTGCAGAACCGGAGTAAGCAAAGGCCAGCAATCCCAGTGCACCGCAAAGTGACAGTAGCGCCATCTCGGGTGTCGTCACAAAGCGAGTTACGAGCAAAAAAGCCGCCGAACCCAACAGGCCAATGGTCTGCATCATCTTTCTGACGGTGGTAATGTTCCACCGCCGAGAAATCAGACCATCTGCGATCCATCCGGCAACATTCATCATCACAAACATGGCCGCCCAGGGAGCCATGGTGTAGATCCCCGCGCTGCCAATATCGAGCCCATGAACCGAAGTAAAGTAGCTGGGCATCCACGACATGAAGACATACAAACTCCAGCTGGTGCAAAAAAAGGTGACTAACAGCGCCCAAATAGCTGGCAAGGACCAAATGGTTTTCCAGGGAATCGGGGCACGGTCTTCAGAAATAACACTACCCGCCAACAGAGCGCGCTCACTGGAGGATACGTTTGGATGCAAGTCGGGACTCTCATGAATAGTACGGTTGAGCCAGAGCGCATAAATGAGGCCCGCGGCCCCAAAAACGTAAAACACTGACTGCCAGCCAAATCGCGCAACAGTAAAACCGGTCACCAACAACGCAGCGATAGTACCCGCTATCGCGGCACTAGAATAAATAGCGACCGCTCTGGATCGCTCATTTTCCGGAATCCAGCGCCCGAACAAACTGAGCACCGCTGGACTGAGAGGCGCCTCGCCAAGGCCAAGACCTATTCTGATCAGAATGAGCGCAAAAAATGAAGCCGATGCCGCAATAGGTGTCAGAATAGTAAATATTGACCACGCTACCATTGACCAAATTAGAACGCGTTTTCCGCCATACTTATCGGCCAGTACTCCTCCAAGAATTTGCGCAGCCATGTAGCCGATAAAAAAAGAGGATAATACGAAGCCTTTCTCCGTTTCACTCCAGCCCAGCGTTTCTTGCATCGCAATGGCCGCCACAGAGATGTTGACTCGATCTAAATAAGCAATGAAAAGCGCAAAAAAACTTGCCAGAACCAAACTGTGACGCGCCTGCATACCGCCTCCATCTGCTTTTCTTCGCACCCTACCCCGTGATCTATAGGGCTCTTTAATAGAACACTCGCGTCAGCACAGGGTCAGATCATCATTTTTTTATTTTCGAAGCCTGTTTACCTTGACCAAATACACACTACGGGTAGATAGCAATTTCAGCAAATATCCTGTCATTCAACTTTCGGAGCTTGCTTACCTGTATGGCGACGGACATGCTAAGTGTTCACTTGCCAAGCGAATTTGCGTTATGGATTCAGCGACTCTGTTTTCAAAATCCTACTCAGAGGCCCGTGAGCGCTTTCTGGACGCAGCCAATGACTGCGGCTTTAGTATCCACTCTCAGGTGCTGGACATTTCAGGCCCGGCTGGCGAAGAGCTGGCCATGGATTTTGCAGTGGGTGGGCCGGCCGATGCCGCTACTGCATTAGTTATTGTCAGCGGCACCCATGGTCCAGAGGGCTATACCGGATCTGCCTGCCAATTGGGGTTTCTCACTTCACCCGAGTTCCGTGAGCTGTTCGCGAACCACCGCATCGTTCTGGTTCACGCCCATAATCCCTATGGCTTTGCATGGACCCGAAGAACCACCGAAGGTAACGTGGACCTGAATCGCAACTATGTTGATTTCAATCAGCCGCTGCGAGGCAACCCAGAGTACGACGCTTTACACGATGCGTTTGTGCCGCGAGCAATCGATGACCCGGATGCCAAGAGAGTGCTCGAGGATTATCGCGAGGCGCACGGCGCAGTGGCGTATATGGCGGCGATGCTGGGCGGTCAACGGACTCATGCCGATGGCCTGTTCTATGGTGACACCAAGCCTGCTTGGTCTCAGGAAGTCATGGTGGCTGGACTGAGGCGCTGGCTGAAGGATCAGAAAACCGTCTTGCTCATTGACATTCATACAGGGTTAGGGCCCTACGGCGTTCCTTATCTTGTTCACGGTTATCCTGAGAATGACCCGCGCTTTAGTGTCCTCAATACCCAGTTTGGATCAGCAATGCGCTCGACAGCCGTCAAAGAAGCTTTCGATGAGGATCTCCCCGTTGATCCGGAAGGGCCTATTGTTCTAGCAATGGATTGGATTCTGCCGGACAAACAAACCTATGCCTTTGTCATTGAATATGGCACTTACCCTCCCGATGAAGTACTGGGCGCTCATCAACAGGATAACTGGCTTCATGCCTACGGAGATTTGCAGTCCGAACAGGGCAAGGCGATCAAAGAGGAACTACGCCGAGTCATGTATCCGGAGTTTGATGACTGGAAGACCATGATTTGGAACGAGGCTGAAGACGCCCTGCATAAATCAGCAAAGGTATTGAGCGGTTAGGACGCCACACCCAAACCATGCAAAATTTGGGCTTTGGCACTTTCCGCCAGAGCCCTGCCATCGAGGGTGTCTGCAAATCGATACCACTCAAGCAACATACCGTCAGTAAGAGCCACCAAGACCGCCGCCCGTTCCTTGATCGCGACTTTGTCGTCAAACAGGCCAAGGGCCTGCCCTTCAGTGGCTATGCGGTTCATCTCCTCATGGTAGCGGTCATACATCTTACGAACATGTTCCGCTACAGCCGGCTCCTTACCCATCGCCTGAAGGGAAACCAGTATGGGGAGTACCAGCAGCTCCTGATTTTTAGCGCCGGTCTCCGCACACCAATCCACAAACATGCTCAATTGCTCTACCGGGCCCTCACGAGAAGTTCGCATTTGCTCAAAAATCCCTGCATACAAAGCTTCGGCATCGTCCAACAGTGCATGGAGCAAAGCCACTTTGCCCTTAAAATAAAAATACACTGCACCTTTGGTGAGCCCAGCTTTTGCCGCTATGGCATCGATAGTAGCGTTTTCGTAGCCCTGTGATACAAAAAGTTGCAGAGCAGCAGCCAGCACGTGCTGAACACTTTGCTCTCGTCGCTCCTCGTTACTGCGTCTGGCTGGCTGCATGCATCAAACCCCGCCGGCGCGTCGCTCTGACGGGCAACACCCGAACCACTTCCTATAGCTACGGGCGAAGTTACTGCAGTCGCTGAAGCCCAAATGATAAGAAATTTCGTTAATCGACTTACCGGAATGGGATACCAGCTCCGCCGCCAATTCCTGACGCGTCCTTAGAACAATCTGGTGATGACTCAGCCCCGCTTGCTGCAGTGCAACTTTGAGACGGCAATCCTCCATACCCAACCATGCGGCGATGTCCCGCCTGTCATAAGCCCCCATGGGCAAAAGCTCAAAAAGTGCCATTCGAATCTGAGTTTCGAGATCAACAGAGCCCATGAGCCGAAGATGATCGAAAACCTGGCGCTCACTTCGTCTTGCGAGCTCGGCATTACCACCCGCCAATGGCTCATCCAACACAGAAGCGTCAAAGCACAAGGCGTCAATGGCACTTCCAAACTTCAGCGGGCAGCGAAAATAGTGTTCATAATCATCCACAAAACCCAAGGGCGGCGGTGACGAAAATTGCACTTCAACAGGCGCAAAGCCGGGCGAAGAGACCATTCTCAGCATTCGGACCCAGGTAGCCGCCCAACCCGAGAGCCGCGCAAGGCGCGCCATAGGACTGTCACCGGCCTCCTCATGGCAGTGATAAACAAGCATCGCTCTGCCATTAACCACATCAAATGACACCGACTTGTTAGTGGTGACCCATGCATAATAACGGGCTAATCTGGTACAAAACTGTCTAAGTGTGGGCGATGAAATAAGCATCAAACCGTAGCAGTGGTAAGTTGTGGCGTGCACATTCTCCGCAAATTTTAATCCAAACAACGGCCCCAGCTCCGAGCTCACTGCTCTAGAAATAATTTGCGATAGTGATTGGATCGGCACACGTTCAAAGCTCTGAGCCAAGGCCTCTGGAGCCACACCCGCCTCCATGAGCACGCCGTGGGTATCGACACCCAGCTTGTCGAGTGTTGTCGCAACGCCCTGAATGCTACTCATTGAGACGGATTCCCCTGCGGGAAGTGCCGCTGCCGAAATTACTTGCCTCATTTCATCCCCCTGTCTCTATTCTTTTATCACCTCTACCATGCAGGTCGTCGTTTGGCCTCGCCCACTTTCACACCAGAGATTCAACAACCATTTTTCCCCTCGCTCTACTTCATCAATAGCGACAACCTTACCCCGAAATAAAAGCGTATCCCCCACCACATTGAAATTTAGCATCTTTAGCGGCCCTATTTTTTTAAATCGTATGCAAGACCCAGCCCAGTTACGCACGAGCCGCTCGAACATACCCATAAGGAAAAAGGTATTAGCGAAAGCTGCACTGGCACCGGCCGATTGCGCCACAGCAGAATCATGGTGCATGAGTGAAAAATCTCGATTTGCCCCTGCTTCCATAACTAGCCGCTGTAAGGTAATGGGAATTTCAATGGCAGGTAGCACGTCTCCAACCGCCGGAGCTTTGGCAAGTTTCTCGGTCATTTGGTCACGCCCTGTTCCACATAGAAGCGGAAGATATCGAGATTAGCCACCGCAATAACCTCTCCCGATTGCTTAGTATAGGTATCTTCCTGCCTAAGAAATGCGCCGGGGCCTACTTTCAGCGTTTTGCGCTGAATATCGATTAGTCTGCTAACGCATCCAACCACGTCACCCGGATACAACGGTTCGTTAAACTCGACTTCCATACTGGTGGCAAAACTTTTATTACAAGGCGCGGGCACATTAAAGATCACCGGTATCTGTATTTGGGTGGGTTCATCGTCGATAGACTTCGAGGAATCTCCGGGTAACCAGTAAGGCGCTACACCATAGCTAAACACCATCGAAGCGGGCGCCACCAGATCTGGAAAACCGACGGCACGAGCAGCGCCGACATCGGTATGAATTGCGCAGTCAAACTCCTTGGGCTCAAGCCAACGGCGGATACTGCCCGGCTCAACAGGGTCCGGACCCCACCATTCACCAACCACCGTGTTGAGGCATGCCTCGGTCTCCTCCCAGCTGCCCCACAACCCCCAGCCGACGTCGCTCATAGACTATACCGGTCTAAAAAAAGGCAGGGTGATGTCCTCGGTAATCGAGCGAAAGACTACCTCGACCTCCATCCCAATGGCGACGTCCTCAGGCTGGCATTCCACTAGGTTGGTGTGCATGCGGATTCCCTCAGGCAGATCTATCCACGCCAAAATGATCGGCAAATCCTCCACAAATTTTTGCTCCACACCCTCATAGGTTACGGAATACGTATAAACCGTCGCACGCCCGGAGGCTTTAATCCATCCCAAGTCCTGACTCCAGCAATCTGGGCAGTCGCGGCGCGGATAAAAAATATTGGCATCACAGGCATTGCAGTGCTGTATGAGTAAAAGTCCCTTTTTGGTCCCATCCCAGAAGGGCTGACTATAAGGCTGTATTTCGGGCAACGGCTTTTTATAGTCGCTCATCGTGGCTTCCTCCCAAAAACCGTGGTGCAGGTATTCATCACGGAACCACCGGAAGTGGTCAGAATCGCGTGTTCACATTGATCGACCTGACGATCCCCGGCCTCGCCGCGCAATTGGCGGACGCTATCGAGGTAGAACGCCATACTGACGCCACTGCCTGTATGTCCTCTTCCAGTGGCATCGCCCATGGTCGTGCAGGGCAAGTCGCCTCCGGGACCACAACGTCCCTCCGCCCAGAGCTTTGCTCCCTGTCCGTCCTCGCAAACGCCATAACCCTCGAGCGCGCTACATTGCGTATAGGGGTAGGCGCCATAGATCTGCCTGAGGTCCATATCGTGGATTGACAGCCCAGCCTGGGACAACGCGTCGCGACTGGACTCGCGGTAAGCTTGGCGGTGAAACACATCCTCGCGAAGCATGGGTGTAGCACTCATAAAACGGGTGCCATGTCCCAATTTGTAAACCGCCTTATCACCTAACTCCCGAGCCTTTTCCCATGAGGTGACCACCATCGCTCCGCCACCATCTGCCAGCAAATTACATTCCTTAGCCTTCAATGGTGTGCTAATCATGCGAGAGTTCATGACGTCGTCCAAGGTTACGGTTTTACCATAAAAGATAGACAGCGGATCGAGGGCGCCCCAGGCCCGTAAAGCAACTGTCACAGAAGCTAACTCTTCCTCCGTTGCACCGGTCTCATACATGTAGCGCTGAGTAATAAGACCCATTGATCCGTTAAAACTTACGCCATACGGATATTCAAATTGCTTATCGAGGGGTGCGGTAGCAAAGAAGTTGATGAGGTCCTGAGGCGGCATATCGGACTGAACAGTGGTGTGTGGAATCAGTACGTAGTCTACCTGACCGCTGGCGATGTGCTGCTCTGCCAGCCGCAAACAGTTGGTTGTGGATGCGCCCCCCGCATTGCAAATTGCGATGTCGCGACAGCCTTTCAGGCCCATGACCTCGGGAATTTTTCCCAGCGACATATCATTTTGCATCGAGGGCTGCGCCATCGGATTATTCGAAATGACAGCACCGATAAGATTCTTATCTATTCCCGCGTCACGAATCGCTCCCATACAGACATCCAGCAGTATGTCCCAGCGCTGACGCTCAGGATCACGGCGCGTGGGCACCTCCGCGATCCCTACAATCGCGAGACCAGATTTTGTCATTGGCTCCCTCCTCTTTTTATTTTTTAAGCCGGCCAGTGGTCAGGGTTTATGCGTAATCGGTATGGCTGTACTCCGCGCGGTCAACTAAATCGAGATTGTCGTCAACGCTGACAGCGAGGGGGCGCCTCAGAGTCACGGTGTCGGGATCTGTCGGTACCATGAACTCCCACAAAGTTGGCGGTACAGTTGCACCGCGGCACTTGCGTCGCACTGAGTCCCAGTCATCTGGGCACTCGCAACGCAGCTTCGATTGTATTTCTGTCGGCTCCAAGCCCGTTGCTTGAGCCAGCACATCGACCACATCGTCTATAAAACCTGACCGTGCAGATTCAAGTGACGCCGCTCTAATACCTGCGTCTAAAAGCAAATCCGCTGCAGCAACATCGCCAAACCAGCGCGCTACCGTAGGCCCCCGTATGGCGAGTGACTGCCGCATGTCGTCCTGCTCTTCATTGCTAGTCGCCGTCATCCAGCCCTCGAGGCCCAACCGGTGAAAATAGAGCTCCTTGCCAAAATGCTTCACCATGCCCGATAGCGCTTTGTCGCTCCCCTCTAAAAAGGTTGAAAGTAGGCGCCATACTGCACATTCCGCCAAGAACGCAGTGACGAGGAAATCACCCCAGTTCTGTGGAGGAAGCGACAACGCCTCAAGATCATGTAATTCGCTAGGTTGGCGACCAAACTCAAGCTGGTGCTCGGGCAGTCCAAGACGATCTTCCAACAGCCGAAAAATCGCCCGTGTATGGCCCAGGCTGTCCTGCCCCATACCCGCGAATGCTGTGCAATCGGGGAGACTGCGGCCATTGAGCATCACTTTGATATACCAGTGTCCTAACACCCAGTCGGTATCGGCAATACACAGTAACTCCTGCATCAACGCCTTGTCTGTTCCAGACATCTCTCTCTCCCACTCGCTGCCCCGAACTACTGCCCGGGAAGTTTGTCCTGCCACTTCATCCATCCAAAAGTAGCCTTACACTGATTACACTGCATACTCATTTCCGACACCGTACCGCCAAAGGGATTCGAAACACGCGTGCTCTCCGATCCACACCAAGGGCAGGCGACGGTCGCGTCGTATTGCAACCCGAACAACTCTGTCAGGCTGCTAGAACGACCCTTGGTGCTATCGCGCCCCTCAGCCACGGCTTAAGCAATCCCGATCATGTCGTTAACCGAGATCACCGGTATCACCTCGGCACGAGGACAAATACACATTTCTACCCAGGGTTTTTCCGAGTACACCATCCTTGCCTGGCCCACCGCTGCAGCCCTGTTTGGCGCACTGACAGAGCCCAAATGAAACAGGGGTCCGTCAAGCTCCTCCCGCGCAAATACCTCAAAATAGTCCCAGTCCATGGTATTGCGCGCTGTTTTTTGCGTGACTAAACCCACCTTTAGCTCCTAGATGCAATAACCATGTTCACGTGCAATAAGTCGAGCCTCGGGAACGATGTCGTCCCGGCTCCATTCGTGTTGCCACTCAACCCTCACTTTGGTGGAGCGCACGCCCGCAAGCGCGCCAACCGAACGCTTGATATCGTTTTGGATCAAATCCCAAGCCGGACAACCCACGCACGGGAACACCAACCCAACATCGACATCACCGTCTTCTGAAACCGTAATTCTTCGGACCATGCCCATATCAGGGAGGCTAACGTTCATGTGCGGATCCATCACACCATTGAGTACCTCAGCTACGGCGCCCTCGGTTACCACAACTGATCACCCCATTCTTCCCGCTGCAAACGCTCGTAGCAGGAGGGACGCATCGGCCCACCAGACTTGAACTTGCCGATAGCACGATCCCAACTGGTCTCTTCCCATTCCCAATCATGGGCTCCTGCATCAAAGGTCATTGGGTAAGGCATATCGGTAATACGATACTCACCGGTTTCTTCGTCCTTCTCTGCAGGCACCTTGAGGCCGACCCGGTCAGCAAAGTCAGTCGCTGACCGGAGCCATTTATTGCGCATGGTGTCGTTACTCCACGCGCGAACCTTGTAGTTCAGCTGATCCGGGTATCCCTTTAAATCGTCCGGACGTCCGTACCAGTGGTAACCCCAGGGAAAGATCCAGCGGACGGCATCTTCAACCAGTTCTTTAGTCTCATCGTTCTGATTGAAATAGAACTCCGTCCACATCGCGCCATGACGAAAATGATAAGCCTCCTCAAAATTGACTTTTTTTAACGTCCGCCGATAGGGCGCAAAGCTGCAATTGAGCTCGATGTCCCACGTCGTAAAACGACCAGCTCGATCGAGGAATGCCTGTGAAACCACAAACTCTGCATAATTTCTGACAGGAAACTCCATAATGGGCAGCGACCAGTATTTTCTGGGATCCGCCTCAAAAGCGACCTTCTGCATATCAAAACCAAAGCGCTCAAAGAGCATGCCCTGTTGGTGGGCATGTCCCACTTCGTCCTGAATGGTTCCACAGATCGCGACTTTGGCCCCGATATCTGGCGCAACTCTGAACGCGGTGTAAGCCCACGTCAGCACCGTCACTTCAGACTGCGCAGCAATCTCGAGGGTTCGCTCCAGAATTGCGCGATAGCGAGGCGTCAACTCCTGCATATCCTCGATCAATTCGCCGGCGTGTATGCGTTCTAGTAGCGCCTGCTCTTGGGGATCAACCGCTGTCATTGGCTGCGACATTTTTTTTCCTACCGTGGCTTTTTCATACATACCTACTATACGGTATGTTTATGAAGTGGATTTGTCATTTCAGGCAAATTTTCAGGGCCCTACACCGCTTCAAGCCGCAGCTTAATGGCCTTTTTGTCTACCTTTCCAAGGTTGGTAAGCGGCAAAGCACTATCAAATTCGATGGACTTTGGGGTTAGCAAGGGGCCCGCACTTTGCCTCAGAAAGCCAATCAGCTCTTCCTCTGAGCACTCCCGGCCTGCTTTTAGCACCACTACCGCGTGCACCCGCTCGCCCCACTTACGATCCGGCAGTCCAACGACCGCCGCAACATCAACGCTGTCATGCGCCATCAATGCCCGCTCCACGTCCTGTGAATAGATATTGAAGCCGCCGCTGATAATCATGTCCTTGAGCCTATCAACGATAAACAGAAACCCTTCTTCATCCATAAATCCCACATCGCCGGTATGAAGCCACCCCGACTGCAGCGCTTCAGCGCTAGCCTCGGGGCGTTGCCAGTAACCCGCGAGGAGACTTGGCCCCTTAACGCATATTTCACCCACCTCTTTCAGGGGTAAGGCGCTACCGCGAGCATCAACGACCGACACCGTCATACCGAGAGTCGCTCGCCCCACACTCTCAAGCCGCCTACTCACCGATGGATTGTGTTCCTTGTGTGTCATACACGTAATATGAATGCTCTCCGTTTGACCGTAGCACTGGTGTAAAATAGGACCGAAAAGGTGGAGGGCTTCGCGAAGCCGCTCCGGTGCGATGGGCGCCGACGCATAAATAATGTGCTCCAAGTTGCTCAGATCTCTTTGACCAACGCCAGGATGATCGAGAAGTCCGTAGATCATACTGGGCACTAGAAAGAGTGTATTGACGCCCTGATTCTCAATACATCGAATCACCGGCTCGGGCGAGAACCTAGGCAACAGCGAAACGCGTCCGCCAAGCATCAAAACTGGCAGCACTAGAAATCCCGCCGCATGACTGATCGGTGAACACGCCAAAAAATGCGGCTGCTCGGGAAACTGCCACGCAGCTCGCGCAATCTCAGCAGTCGCCCCCATACCTCTCTGTGTGTGCATGACCCCCTTAGGATCACCCGTGGTACCACCGGTGTAACTAACCCATGCAATATCTTCGCTATTTTGTTGATCATCCAGCCAAGGCCGATCAACTAATAAATCCCCCAGATACTCACCAAAGTTTGCCCGGGAAAGCGTGATCACGGCCAGCTTGGGGAAGGCGTCGGCTAATCGGGCACCCCACTCTGCAAATGCTGCAGAATCAATGACCAACAGCTTGGCTTGGGAATCATTGACAACAAATCGCTGCTGATCCAAAGAACCCAGAGGATGAAGGGGCGTGTAACGAACGCCCGCGCGCAGACAGGCTGCCATAACGGCAAAAGCGTCTACACAATTACTTGCAAGCTGTGCCAATCCATCGCCACGTTCTAGCCCAGAGGCTCGCAACAGACTGGCAATACCCTCAATACGCTGTCGCAACGCGTGACCGCTGTAAAACTCCCCCGTTACATCGGCGACCGCGACTGCATCACCGATATCAGCCAAAGCTTTATTCAATAAATCTGTGTAATTAGCTGATGCCACAACCCATCCGCAATTGCTCTGCTCTTATTGCCACAGCCTAAGAAGCAGTTCGTGCTGATGTCGTATCAATACCGGCAAGATTGTTGTGTTTTAGGATTCGTCGTTGAGTGCGACTTTAATGCGGTAGGTCATCGGTGAAAGCCCCGTCCACTTTTTAAAGGCTCTTGAAAAATTTGCAGTGTCAGAAAAGCCTGTAAGGTAAGCGATTTCGTTCACCGGTAAACCCTTTGTCAGATAATCCTCAGCCAACAGCTTGCGAGTTTCATCCAGAACCTCACGAAAGGTAGTACCCGCCTCTTCAAGACGGTTGTATAGCGTCCTAGTACTCACGCACAGTACGCTTGCCACAGCATCTTTTCCAGATACACCAGTGGGCAGTAGTCTCACCAATTCGTTGCGAACCCGCGCTGGGAAATCGGCTTTTTCCAGCTTAGCTATATATTGTTCGGTCAGCTGGTCATAAGACTGGGCGAGCTGTGGATCTGCACCAACCAAAGGCAATTTAAGCAGTTGAGGGTCAAAAGATATTGAGGTCTCAGGCGCACCAAAAAGGACCTCGCATCCAAAGAAGTCCTCGTAGTGCGACGCCTCATCTTCAGGGAAAGGGCGCGCCAAAGACACAGTGCGGGGCCGAAATTCGT
Source organism: Halieaceae bacterium (assembly GCA_009886815.1). Taxonomy (GTDB): domain Bacteria; phylum Pseudomonadota; class Gammaproteobacteria; order Pseudomonadales; family Halieaceae; genus Luminiphilus. Next base: position 8,649 of record QXYP01000235.1, on the reverse strand, counting down.
TCTGACTTGCTATGCGAAGAATCGTTACGAAGATGGCAGCAATGCCATCTTCACGGATTGGAGGAAACGGCTCTGGATTATGCGTCGTCCAGTGCAGCGCACATTCACCGACCTCTTTCACCAGAGACATCACATCATTGGTAGTCACCACAGAGTAGTAACGCACCATTTTTTCAAGATACTCACCCATTGTGGCGCTGCAATAGGCAGCTACGCCCAAGCTGTAAAAAGTGGTGGGATGGATAAACTTCGCCAAATGTAATCCAAAGGTGCGAGCCGAGGCCTGCGCTTCAATCGCTTGCAACAAATTTCGAAAAGCGCCGTCAGCGATCCGAGTATTAGGGTCAAGCAGCGGCCCTACCTCAATACCAGCCTCTGCGAATAAGGGCTCAGGTTCAATACCTAAATCCTCCAGCGCTTGCCAGATAACGACACCTAGGGGACCAATAGTCGAAAATTTCTGCGCGATCATAAAAAGGATGGAATGCACTTAGCCAGTATTCGATCCCCTCATCATCCGCTTTTTGTCTGATGAATCAATCCCCGATTAGCTATTGGCGTAGTTGAAGGCACACAGGATGGACCAAAAACTTTAAAAAAGACGACCTAATTGCACGCATGGACACGTGCTGCTTGGTGAGTGCACTGCTAGGCTTCCACCCTTGGGGCGACTAATGACTGATGTCGACGATAATGGGGGTGCCAGTAGAGATTCATGAAGACAATATTGCAAACCCAAAGAGATTTCGAAAGCCGCGTTGGCAAAACTCTGTTTGAGTCACAACCTGTAATAATCGATAGCGATCGAATCCAAGCCTACTGCAAGAGCCTCGACCAGCTTGACTGGTTCCATTTCGATGAGGACCAATGCCACGAGGCCGGGCTCACCAACATAATCGCGCCAGGCTCGCTGACCTTTGCTTTGGTACACTCTACTTTTTTTCAACATATTGAATTAATAGATCTTAAAGCGCTTTTTGTGGGCAGTGATCGCTTTCGGGTAGTGCGCCCAGTCACGGCAAACGATTTGGTAACGCTACGAATGGCAATCGCTACTGTCGAAAGTAGACAGGAAGGTTTCCGAGTGGCCTACAAATTTGAGTGGCAAGGGGCTAACGAGGCCGACCCAATATCCAATGGGATATTTCTTGTTCGATACTGGCCCAGTTAGAAAAACCTTATCAAGCGGGTTTATGGCGTGATAGGCGATAATCATTTGCACCGGCACTGCCTTCTGTTGAGATGGGCATGGGTACGTCATGCCGAAACTTGATCGCTATTTCAATATTGCAGAGCTCAGAAAAGCGGCCAAAAAAAATCTCCCAGCGCCTATCTTTCATTATCTTGACGGGGGCGCTGACGACGAATGGCCCCTGCGACGAAACACCAGTGCCTTAGCGGGACGGGAAACCAGCATGTGGCCCATATCAAATAAAATCAGGCAGGCCCCAGACAAATAGCCTCGTAGGGTTTAACCGTGGAGGCCAACATCACCTCTGACCAAAGCTGGGTTGCTACCCCCGCGAAAGATCACACCTGCAACCGCTACGATAACTGCTATGCTGAAACCTTGCTGATAACAATATGCTAGAGAGAAAGTCCCGTGAAATTATTTTATTCCCCGTTCCATACGTTTATTCATAAGGTCCTCGTCACGATTCATGAAGCCGGCCTGTGGGATGAGGTCACCTTTGTGCCTACCTACCCTTTCAAAAATCGCGCGGGGGAAGATCAGGGCGATGCCTATTCAATCGCCGCACTAAACCCGCTGAACAAAGTACCAACCCTTGCGCTGGACAGTGGCCAAGTGGTGTATGGCAGTCAGGCCGTTGTTGAGTGCGTCGACAGCATGAGCCAATCTGGCAATCACCTGTACCCCCCTGCAGGACCTGCTCGCTGGGACGCCATTACTCGCCTTGCTCTGGCAGACACCATGTTTGAGACCACGGTCATGCTGGTCATGGAGGGTTGGAATCCCGAAGAAAATCAGCGCATTGAATTTTTCGAGTGGATCTGGCCGAAGATTATTCGCGGCTGTGATTCCCTAGAAGCCGCCTGCAAGCAGGGCTTCGATGGCTTCGACATTGGCCAAGCGTCCATGCTTCACGCAATTAGCTATATGGATTTTAGGGTGAACTTTTACGACGCAAAAGACCCCCTGTACCCGGATTTTGATTGTTTCGATGGGCGCCCTAATCTGAAAGCCTGGTGGGAAGAATCTATCCAACGGCCCTCGGTAACGAGCCACTACAATCGCGACTTTGAAGGCGACGACTCGGCAGCATTTCTGCAAAAGAATGTTCAGGAGGTACTGGCAGCCCAGGGTGCTCAAAAATGATTAAGCATTATTACTGGCCAACGCCCAACGGCCACAAGACTGCCATCATGCTCGAGGAGGTTGAGCTCGAGTATGAGGTTTGCACCATAAATATTTTGGAAGGCGATCAGTTCGACCCGGCGTTTATTGCCATCAGCCCCAACAACCGCATACCGGCCATTGTCGATACCGACGGCCCTCAGGGTGAGCCCTATACGGTGTTTGAATCGGGCGCCATTCTTATGTATCTGGCTGAAAAAACCGGCAAATTGTGGCCGCAAGACACGGTGGCACGCTACGACGTTATTCAATGGCTAATGTTTCAGATGGGCAATGTGGGCCCTATGTTTGGCCAGAATGGTTATTTTCAGGGTTACTGTCCAGAGGATGTGCCGCTGGCCAAGGAGCGCTATCACAAGGTGTGCAAACAGCTGTACGGGGTTATGGACCGACGCTTGGGTGAATCGGAATATTTGGCGGGTTCGAATTACTCCATGGCCGACGTAGCCACCTTTCCCTGGACCATGCCTAAGCAACAGGAGATGCACCGCATTGATATTACGCAGTATCCCAACGTCAAGCGCTGGTCTGAGACCGTGGCCATGCGGCCGGCTGTACAACGGGGCATCGCGGTCATGGCTGAGGATATGAAAGTGGGCAACCCCACCGAAGAGACGTATAACAATATGTTTGGCGCTAAGCAGTTCAAGTAGTAAATGGGTTCCCACTGAAAAGAAGGGAAGCCTCTCTAGCCGCACCCAAATTTGATGGTTTTGAGAACTGTTAAGATTATGTTTGTTTTGCCGGTGTAGGTCTTGGTAACCACCCATCGGCCTCACCCTGCGCAACCGCAGAAGTCTTTGAGTCAGAATGCAAGGCGGCGGATTCGGACGGTGGCTAACCTGCCGCAGGAGCCTGTTTAATTAATCCCCCAAGGGCCATTGGCAACCTGCGCAACACACAACAGCATAGGTACTCATCATCAAAGAAAAAGTAGAAACAAGCGAACAGACCAACATTGCCATCGGGCAAGTCGCTTGGCTAAAGGTCGTCGAGGTCAATCATCTGGGTGCCTTTGTGGACTGGGGGCTTAGCAAAGACCTGTTTATCCCTTTTGCTGAGCAGCATCACCCGTTGAAGCCGGGTAATTTCACCATTGTGAAGGTGTACCTTGATAACCAGGGGCGACCTGCAGGCTCAACGCGTATTGATCACTGGATTGAGGACACGGCAACCGGCCTGAAGGTGGGTGAAAAAGTGTCTTTACTGGTTGCTGAACAAACCGAACTGGGGTTTAAGGCAATCATCAATCATCAGTTTTGGGGTTTGCTTTACAGCAATGAGCTGTATCGGAGAATTCGCAGAGGGCAGGCACTCGACGGTTATATTCAACGCATTCGCGACGATGGAAAAATTGACCTATCGCTGAATCAGCCGGGCTTTAATAACTCAAAAATAGACGACGTTGCGCAAAAAATAGTTTCTCAGTTAAACGAAAATTCGGGATTTTTAGCCCTCACCGACAAGAGCCCTCCCCCTGCTATTTACGCGGCCTTTGGTGTCAGCAAAAAAGTGTTTAAGCAGGCAATTGGTGCACTGTATAAAGCCCGAAAAATCACCATTGAAGCCGAGGGCATACGACTCGCACCTACCGACACTTAGGGGATGTCCATTCCCCGGGATGACGTGCTCATGACTGCACCGGCTTCCCAGACCTCGTCCCACATCCGTTGATCTAGGATGGGCTCGCTGGAAGCTAGCGATCCTCGGTGAGGTTGGTCTCGAGAAGTGTAAAAAGATCCTGAACCGATGAGCTTCCTTTAACCTCCCCCTTAGCATCGAACTGCCAGAGCATGCCGTCTAGGTCGGGGTTGGCAAAATACACGATGCCATGGCGCACCGGGTCTGAATATTTTTGGCTCAGCACTCGGTGTACCACCGCACCCACAGAGCGCTCTGAATGAGCGGTAATAAAGTGCAGCGCTTCGCCAAAGTTGATCACGAGATGGCCGGGGAGCACAGGCACATCCACGAAGTCACCGGCAATTTTAATCTGCAGCCCCACAGCGGTGGCATCGAGGATCGTGACAAAACCGTAGTCGGTGTGAGGGCGCAGCCCCAGGTCTGGATTGCGGGTGTCGTAGTGAACAAAGTTCAGAAACGCTGTGCCCTCGCCGGCGGCATACCCGCCCGAAGCGCGGCTCCAAAGCGCCTCAGGAATACCCGACTGGCGCAATACTTCGCGTATAACGGCGACGCCGATTTGATCGAGCTCCCGGCCAAACTGTGTAATGTCTGCAGGGTAGTGTTGCTCCCAGTGATGGCGGCACAGTGCCAGCTTGGTCTGCTGGTTGTTTTCAAGGGCAATAAAACCCTCAAGGTCGCCATACTTGGGAAGCTTGCGATAAGGGCTATCGACGTCGAGTAACCCGCGTCCGAATTCCCGCGCACCGTCGAGATGCAGACCCTCGGGAAGCCTTAAGTAAAAGATACCGAGATCCCAAGCGCGACTCAGTTCCTTCGAAGTGGGGAAAGCCAGGCGGCAATCTTCAGATATCGAGGCGATCGGAAGCGTCTCGATCAATGCCACTGCCTAATGCCCGCTAGCATCGAAGAAATCCCGGTAAATTAATTCGTGAGTTCAAGCTCTGGCCGCACCCACGACCCGTCAAAGTAGTCAGCCTGAGGGGTATAAATGCGCAATGTCGCATTCCACCCTGGGTAAATAGGCACGTAGTTGTCTGCCGAGGGATCACCGCCAAAATTGAGGACGGTTTCACCACTCGCGTTCGCCGTGGCGAAGGAGCTGTTCATATTGAAGGGTTCCGAGGCGACAAAACCATCAGCGTCGTACACGGTGAGTGACCAAAAGGCATTAGCGGCGTGGGGCACGTTGTTGAGGGTTAGCGTCTGATGCTCTGCCGAATCGGGAGTATAAAAAAGATAGACCGCACCTTCTTTAGGCTGGCCGCCCCAACCAATAGCCACACCGACATTATTCATCGCGTGATCAATCTCACCCTGCTTGCCGAACATATCTTCCGACTTATAGCCCTTTTCATCGCGAAGAATCTGTAGCTCCTTACGCATGGCCATAATCGCCTCTTTGTCCCAGCGATCTGTGAACACCAATTCACCTGAATCCGCCTGCTCAACACGAACTAAGTCCTGAAGCGCATTGGCCTCTTTAATGTCAGCAGGGTTTTGCATGTTCATCTGGGTACGGATACCCACCAGCACGTAGCGACTGCCCGAATTCTCTCGGGTCAGCGTAAAACTACCGGCCTCAGTCACCACAAAGGGCATCCAGTGACCTTCGTTGAGTACTTGCGCCGACTGATAGCGACCGCCGGTCTCCGGCAGGGTAATCGTTGCTGGCGAGTTGAGGTCGAGCAATATCCAAGAGTAAAGCGTGTCGAAGTTAACCCGGGGGAAGGCCTTGTGGTTGGGATCTGAGGGAACCCGCTCGTGCATCACAACGCCCATGCCACTCGTGCAGGTCGCCTGTGCGATCTTCTTAATATACGCACCCGCAAAAATTGACTGAGTCTCGGCGGTCGCGTAATTAGCTGCCGTAAGCGGCGTAATTTCTTCAGCCTCAATACGCACCGCGGGTGGCGGGCAGGCGGACTCCTCAGCGGAAACAAACTGTGGCGATATGAGCGTGACTACAGCAGCAACCGCAGCGGCAGCTCTTATGGGCAAAAAACTATTCGACATCTGCTTTTCCTTTACTCAAAACAAGGGAGTGATTCCAATGAGTGTGGCACAGGAGCTACAGCATGCTTTAGCACCCAATAGCGATTGACGGCTTATGATAAGTCAGGCGTAGGCTCAATCAAATAGCCAAGCTTTATGCAGGGTTTCTTGGGGGCTAACCGTTTACCTCGAAACAGGTTTTTTTACGATGGGGTTTTCCGGTAAAAAAATTGACCTTTAAACTTTCGCGTCACCGCGAAAGTGATACCTTTTTCCCACGCATAAAGTCCGCTTAGCTGTCGTGTCCATTAATTTTGGGCGGCCCGCTGGCCACGCAAAAATATTTTATATAAAAATTGCGCAACGCCGGCGACGTGCGCGGGCATGGATCTGAACGCCCCTGAGTGAATACCGTTGCAAATTTCGAGTCTATGGTGGTTTTTACAACGCACCAAAAAGGGGTATTGTTTTAGATCGAGATAAACAACGTTAATAACAAAGAGGTCACTATGGTCTACGCAAATCCAGGCTCCGAGGGAGCCGTTGTTCAATTCAAACCCCAATATGAGAATTACATTGGTGGCCAATGGGTTGCCCCCGTCGACGGCACCTATTTTGACAATGTCTCTCCGGTCAATGGTGAAGCGTTTTGCAAAATTCCCCGATCGACCGAAGCCGATATCAACCTGGCTCTCGACGCTGCCCATAGCGCAAAAGATGCTTGGGGCGCCACTCCGGCCACCGAACGATCAAACGTCCTGCTAAAAATTGCCGACCGTATTGAAGCCAACCTAGAAATGCTCGCCGTGGCAGAGACTTGGGACAATGGCAAGGCCGTGCGCGAGACCCTCGCCGCAGACCTGCCCTTATGTGTAGACCATTTCCGCTATTTCGCAGGCTGCATTCGTGCCCAGGAAGGCTCGATGGCAGAGATAGACCCCACAACAGTGTCCTACCACGTTTATGAACCCCTGGGTGTCGTGGGCCAAATCATTCCCTGGAACTTCCCTTTGCTAATGGCCTGCTGGAAGCTTGCACCAGCCCTGGCTGCGGGCAACTGCACGGTGATGAAACCGGCTGAACAAACGCCTGCCTCTATCTGCGTTCTCATGGAACTTATTGGGGACCTGTTACCCCCAGGTGTGGTGAATATCGTCAATGGCTACGGCACCGAGGCTGGTCAGGCCTTGGCAACCAGCACCCGTATTGCAAAGATTGCCTTTACGGGGTCCACCGCTATTGGCCATCACATTTTGCGCTGCGCCGCTGAAACAATGATTCCCTCCACCGTGGAGCTTGGCGGCAAGTCACCCAATATCTTTTTCGCCGATGTCATGGATCAGGGCGAAGACTTCATTAGCAAAGCGGTAGAGGGCTTGGTACTGGGCTTTCTAAATCAGGGGGAAGTTTGCACCTGCCCCTCACGAGCGCTCATCCATGAAGATATGTATGAGCCCTTCATGGCCATGGTGATCGAGCGCGCCAAAAAGATCACGCGAGGCAACCCTCTGGATGTGAACACCATGGTCGGCGCTCAGGCCTCTCGGGAACAGTTCGATAAAATCATGAGCTACTTACAAATAGGTCGTGAGGAAGGCGCTGAAATTCTCATTGGTGGCAATATTGAGCAGGTAGAAGGCCTAGGCGGCGGGTTTTACATTCAGCCGACGTTCTTCAAGGGCGATAACAAGATGCGTGTGTTCCAAGAGGAAATCTTCGGCCCTGTTATTGGCATCACCACCTTCAAAACCGAGGAAGAAGCGTTGGCTATTGCCAATGACACCGAATACGGCCTAGGCGCGGGCGTTTGGACCCGTGATACCAACAAGGCCTATCGCATGGCGCGGGGCATTCAAGCGGGACGGATATGGATGAACTGTTACCATGCGTATCCAGCCCATGCCGCCTTTGGGGGTTACAAGAAGTCGGGCATTGGGCGAGAGGGCCACAAGGTGACCCTTGACCACTACCAGCAAAAGAAAAATTTGCTCGTCAGCTATGGTGATAGTCCGTTGGGCTTCTTTTAACCCGCAGCCCACTGGCATTGATTCAATAGGAATCACTACAGGCACTCTGCAACACCTAAGACGCCTAGAGCGTTGAGTTGCAACGCGTTGCAGAGTGCTTAATTCGTTGACTGAGGCTGTCAGTGCCTTCGATCGCAGTGGGCGCGGATGCTGTCGCTAGCGCCCATAGCCTGTTTTCGCTATCCCAGGGGCGGCTGCTCAGTCACCGTTACGTGTCACTGAGACCGGCTGCCTCTGACGATGCTGCAAGCCTATTCGGCCAACGCCTCGAGCATCTGATCACGCATCACAAACTTCTGAATTTTACCCGTTACCGTCATGGGATATTCGGTGACAAACCGCACGTGACGCGGAATTTTGAAGTGTGTGATTTGATCCTGACAAAACGCTTTGAGTTCATCTTCGGTCATTGACTGGCCCTCGTTGAGCTGCACCCAAGCACACACCTCTTCACCCATTTTCTCATGGGGGATGCCAAAAACCTGAACCTCTGAAATGGCGGGGTGCTGGTACAAAAACTCCTCGACCTCCCGAGGGTAAATATTTTCTCCGCCGCGAATAATCATGTCTTTAATACGACCGACAATACGCACGTAGCCCTCTTCG
>QXYP01000234.1 GCA_009886815.1 Halieaceae bacterium | reverse complement strand
CCTCGCTGTCAGGCCTAACTATTCCCAAAAACCCACGCGTCACATCGTCTAAATACGTAATGTCGGTATTTGCACTTGTAGAATTCTCACGCCAGTATCAAGCTCCTGAGATAGCGCATCAACCCCGGCAACACACCGATGACTTTGTGACTTGCCCTCTGACCATTAGGAGCACCCTGTATGTCTACCACCCGCGTTGCCCACCCAAAAGATCTAATGACCATGACCGGCACGGCATTGGGCCCTACCGCGAGCCTGCGAATCACCCAGGAACGCATTGATCAATTTGCTGAGGCGACGGGTGATCATCAATGGATCCACGTCGACCCAGCAAAAGCTGCCCAAGGTCCTTTTGGCAAGACCATTGCCCACGGCTATCTCACGCTGTCATTAGCCAACTGCTTCCTTCCCGAGCTCATTGAAGTTGACAACGTATCCATGGGCGTCAATTACGGGACCGAAAAAATCCGCTTTCCAGCGCCTGTACCCGTCGATTCCGAAATCACTGCCTCAGGCGAAATTGTCGCGGTAGAGGAAAACAAGGGCGGCTACAAGGCGACCATTAGAGTGACCATTACTGCTCAGGATGCCGACCGGCCCGCATGCATCGTTGATACGATATCTATCTTTTACCCCTGACAGAAAAATCAAACAGCAGCGTGGCGATTCACGCTGCCCAGCACAGCAAACGCCGATCCGCGAGAATTCGAGGCTAAAGCTTAAACACTCGACGGGCATTTTCGTGCAAAAATTTAGGCCATACCTCGTCCTTAAACGGCACGTTAGGCATGTCGCCAAAAATCCTTTCCAAAGATAAACCCATGGGGAAATAGCCGGCATACATAATTTTGTCAGCCCCTCGGGTATTGGCAAAGTGAATAATGTCTTTGGGGTAGTGCTTGGGCGCAAAAGCACTGGTCATGTAAAACAAATTCTCGTATTTCAGCATCAATTTCCACGCTAGATCTGTCCAGGGCTCGGCGCCGTGTTTCATCACAACTTTCAACTCCGGGAAAAACCAGCAAATTTCGTCAAGGTGTTCGACCTTTTGAGGCTCCATGGGTATTCGGGGGCCGGGCACACCGACACAGGGACAAAACGGAATGTCTAAATCAATGCAGGTGACAAAGATGGGGTACCATTTTTTATCGGCCAGAGAGACCTGCGGACAGAGTCCCGCGGGGAAGGCGTTGACCGATTTAATGTCGTACTCTTCCTTGAGCCGACGAATCTTTCTCACCTCATCCATACCGTTATTGGGATTGCAGTCGTAGGAGGCGAAAAAGCGATCAGGATGCTTTTTTACCGCCTCGTTTTGCGTTTCGTACTGGCCCTCATCCACGCCCAACATCGCCTTCTCGATATTAAATTCATCCATTTTTTCCAATGTGTAGGCAATATAGTCATCGCGTTTACCCACTTTTGGAAGGTCTTTAAACATGTATTGCGCTGGCATTTTAAACATCTGCCGACTCTGTTCATCCATTAACAGCGGACGAATAAAGTCATAAAAATTTGAAGTGTCGTCATTTGGGACCGCCAACATTAGATCAATGATAGGCACGTCAGTGGGCATTGGCATCGGTCTTTTCCTCTAGCCATTTTGGCAATTAATAGTGGGGTTAGCGCGGCAAAAACATCGTGACCCCTTTTCTGTCAGTGGCCATCATGTGCGGCCGATCACTTTTTATAAAGGTTTTTCCGCAGCGGCTTCACCATGATTAAGCAAGACGCCCAATGGCGCCGGGGCCGACACAGCGGTTAGCCCTAGGAGGACAAATTTGGGTAATCGGTATAGCCTCCTGCGCCCTCACCGGCATAGATTGTTCGTTTATCCAGTGCATTTAAAGGTGCATCAAGGGCAAACCTTGTCACCAAATCAGGGTTGGCAATGTAGGCTCGCCCGAAAGACACCGCCTCAACAAGACCATCGGCGATAAATTGATCCGCCTCACCCGCATCAAAACTGTCACTACCGATTAATGCACCTGAAAAGTTGGCACGACTCAACGCCAGACTATCAATGCCTGTCGAGGCCATGCGGATAGCATGAACCCAAGCCAGCCCCATTCGATTGGCCAATTGCAGGAGCGCGGCGTATGTTTCCTCCGGGTTGTTATCGACGTGATCGTTGTAGGGATTTCCGGGTGAAATTCTTAGCCCTATACGCCCAGCCCCCGTTTCAACCTTAATGGCTTGAAGAACATCTTCAATAAAGCGCAGGCGATTCTCCAGATTACCCCCGTACTGATCGTCTCGAAGATTACTGCCCGTCGCTAAGAATTGAGCCGGCAAATATCCGGATGCACAGTGAAGCTCCACAGCATCAAAGCCCGCCTGCAATGCTCGGGCGGCGGCTGATTGATAATCTGCCACAACCGATTTGACCTCGGCTACGGTCATCGCCTCGGGGGTCGGCATGGGTTGCATTCCTGACTCAGTAAAAATCTCCGCCGAAGCGGCTACTGCTGAAGGCGCTAAAAATCGCGTGTTGGGCCCTTTGTTCAGTGCATGCCCAACCCGGCCGCAATGCATGAGCTGACAGGCTATTAAGCCCCCACGCTCATGAACGCGACGGGTCACAGATAACCAAGCCGCCGTGTGCACGTCGTTGTAAATTCCGGGGGTGCGATTGTAGCCTTTACCGTCAGCAGAAGGGTGTACCCCCTCAGGAACGATCAGCCCGG
>QXYP01000233.1 GCA_009886815.1 Halieaceae bacterium | reverse complement strand
GGGTCGTTTCAACCTGCCCGTCTCGCTAATAGACGAGCGACTGACATCACGAGAGGCAAGAATTCAGCTGGAAGATCAGGGACTGCCGTACCACGGCGCTGTAGACGCACATGCCGCTCAGCTCATTTTACAAACTTGGCTATCGGAGCATTCAGAGGGCTAGATCCGCGTATCCCGCTCAATTTCGTAATCAACTTCGTTTGTAAAGCCGTCCGATCCGCGCTCATCAAGCTTGATATTGAGACGCACATCATTGGCCGAATCGGCGTGTCGAATAGCCTCTTCCTTCGAAATATCACCTGCCTGATAAGCCTTAAATAAGGATTGATCAAAAGTTTGCATGCCCTGCTCGGTCGAGCGAGCCATCACATCCTTGATCAGATGCACTTCGCCTTTACGAATGTGGTCTTGCACCAGTGCACTGGCCAATAAGACTTCAACAATGGGAACACGGCCCTGGCCGTCCTGTCGCGGTAACAGCTGTTGAGCCACCATCGCCCTTAAATTGAGTGATAAATCCATCCAGACCTGATTATGCTGCTCAGGGGGGAAAAAGCTTTGTATGCGATCCAGTGCCTGATTTGCGTTGTTAGCGGGCAGCGTGCATAAACAGAGGTGGCCTGTTTCAGCAAAGGCCAGCGCCGCCTCCATTGTGCGCGCTGTACGGATCTCACCAATCATTATGACATCGGGCGCTTGGCGCAAGGTATTGGTTAGCGCCACTTCATAAGACTCGGTATCGAGACCTACCTCCCGTTGTGTGACTAAACACCCTTTGTGCTGGTGGAGATACTCAATAGGGTCCTCAACGGTAACGATGTGTCCGTGACTGTTGGTATTTCTATGATCTAGCATAGCGGCTAGCGATGTTGATTTACCGGTTCCAGTACCGCCCACAAAGATAACCAGGCCACGCTTGAGCATGGCCAGCTTCGAAATAACTTCAGGTAATTCCAGCTCAGAAAAGCTAGGAATTTCCGAGCTTATCCTGCGTAGCACTAAACCCGGCAAACCACGCTGTACAAAAGCGCTCGCTCTAAAGCGTCCATATTTAGGGTGAGTAATGGCGTAATTGGCTTCATGCTGCAGTGCAAAGCTACTGCGCTGGGCAGGGCTCATGGTCGACATGATGAGCTCACGCACTTCGTCCTCAGTTTGGTGACGTTTATTAATCTGCACGAAATTGCCGTCAACTTTAATCGTGATAGGTGCATCCACTAACACGAAGCCGTCGGAAGATCTCTACTCGACTATGACCTTGAGAAGGTCTTCCACGCTGGGTTAGTGCTCCAAGGTTGTTGGTATCAATTTAAACGATTAGGTCGGGCTGACGCGCTTTCTCACGTGCCACCCCAAGGCTAACAATTTTCTTCTCAACCAGATGCTGTAATGCCCAGTCCATGGTTTGCATGCCTTGTGCTTGACCCGACTGTATAGCGGAGTACATTTGCGCAACTTTGTCCTCTCGAATCAAATTTCGGATAGCCGCAGTACCGCGCATAATCTCGTGAGCGGCTACACGCCCACCACCGTTACGTTTCAATAAAATTTGCGACACCACGGCCTGCAGTGATTCGGCAAGCATGGAGCGCACGACAGATTTTTCTGCGGAGGGAAATACATCGATAATGCGATCTATCGTTTTGGCTGCCGAGGTCGTGTGTAGAGTGCCCAGTACCAAGTGGCCTGTCTCAGCCGCCGTCAGGGCAAGGCGAATGGTTTCAAGATCACGCATTTCACCCACCAAAATAATATCAGGATCCTCACGCAGGGCCGATCTAAGTGCCTCAGAAAACCCCAGAGTATCGCGATGAACTTCACGTTGATTAACCAGGCACCGCTTTGACTCGTGTACAAATTCTATCGGGTCTTCAATGGTTAAAATATGGTCGTAACGATTGTCATTAATAAAATCGACCATAGCCGCGAGTGTTGTGGACTTACCGGAACCCGTGGGCCCCGTCACCAAAATAAGGCCCCGAGGAAGGAGCGCAATTTCTTTAAAAACTTCGCCTAGGCCAAGCTCCTCCATAGAGGCGACCTTGGTGGGTACCGTCCTAAAAACCGCCGCTGCACCCCGATTATGGTTAAAGGCATTGACCCTGAATCGTCCGACACCGGGCACCTCGAAGGAGAAATCGGTTTCCAGAAACTCCTCAAAGTCTTTGCGCTGCCGATCATTCATGATGTCGTAGACCAAGTCGTGAACCTGCGCATGCTCTAGCGGCGGTATATTGATTCGTCGAACATCACCATCGACGCGGATCATAGGGGGAAGGCCCGAAGATAGGTGCAAATCAGAAGCCCCTTGCTTGGCACTGAATGCTAACAACTCCGTAATATCCATGAACTGCCTCCTGAGAGATAACACTGTAAACCCATCAACCGCGCTATGATGGCAGTATGGAAGAAATAAATGTAGCGACCAATTTACACAGTATCAGGCAGCGCATAAGCGCTGCTGAAAAACTTGCGAATCGAGATGCAGGTTCCGTCGCACTACTGGCCGTCAGCAAAACAAAACCCGACAGCTTGATCCGAGCCGCCTGGAATGCCGGGCAGCATGCCTTTGGCGAAAACTATGCCCAGGAAGCCGAAGAAAAAGCGCGGCGGCTAGCGGATTTAGGCATTGAATGGCACTTTATAGGGCCTATCCAGTCCAATAAAACCCGTGGTTTGGCGCAAACAATGGCCTGGGTTCACAGCATAGACCGCTTAAAAATTGCCCAGCGGCTCAGCGACCAGCGGCCTGCACATCTACCCCCGCTCAATCTTTGCGTGCAAGTAAAGCTTTCAGATGAACCCAGCAAATCGGGGGTTGCCTCTTCAGAACTACCCAACCTCGCAGAGCAAATAGTCAAAC
>QXYP01000232.1 GCA_009886815.1 Halieaceae bacterium | reverse complement strand
GCAAATCCGGTGAAACCACCAAAGGAGCACAGTAAATAGAGACGCAACCTCGGATCGAGGAAGCGTAATCGCTTGGTCGTGCGAAATTTAGCCTCTCTGACTTTGCCTGGCGGTAATTTTAGGGCGATAACTAGCGCCGCTAGGGCGGCTAATACGCTGGCGGTATACAACGGAAAGAGCAGGCCGAAGCCAGCCAGTGCTCCGGCGACTATGGGGCCGATGATCATTCCCAGACTACTCGCTGTACCGAGTCGGGCTAGGGCCTTGGTACGGTGTTTTCTGGCACTGAAGTCAGCGGCATAGGCAGCAGCACCAGGGTTAGTGCCGGACATAACCACTGCCTGAGAACAACGCCCTAATAAAATGAGCCCAAAGAGCAAAGGGCCCGCGATCCAGCCGCGCATGGCAGCGTCAAAAATCATGGCGAAGATAAAATTGCCTGCGGCATATCCCGTCAAGCCAATGAGAATGACAGGCTTGCGGCCAATGCGATCACACATGCGTCCCCACACAGTGGCAGCAGCACTAAATACCAGAGCCGACGACGCGATAATGGTGTTTATTTGCAGTACCGTTAGGTTCACTTCGCGCCCCAGAGGGGGCAGGATCGCAAAAATAAAGGACTGACCTACCGCCGTCGTGAGTAGGCCAATCGTCAGCAGGCCTAGTTGTAGTGGGCTTAAACGCTGCTCTTCATCGGTATGGACGCTATGGGTTGTCATGCGGGTCTCTCTGTTGACATGGCGCATCCTAGAGCAAGTGGCGCTGAACTCAATGTTTTCTGCTTGTTCATGGACAGAGCAAGGGTGTTCAAATACACTAGCGTCCCAGCCGGCGGGGTCTTTGCTCTTGGTGAGCACGTGGACCCAGCGTTACTCAAGCCATTGCCAATACGCGTCACGCCCTGTGTCATTTAGACCCTCGGGTGGCTCTTTATGACAGCCGTGCGGGCCTTGCTGACTGGGAGATAAATGTGTCAAACACCGCTATCCTCGCACTAGAAGATGGCTCGATTTTCCGCGGGACTTCTGTTGGTTCAGAGGGCCACACGACGGGTGAGGTGGTATTCAATACCGCCATGACCGGTTATCAGGAAATTCTTACTGATCCATCTTATGCGCGACAGATTGTTACTCTGACGTATCCGCATATTGGCAACACAGGTGTGAACGCCGAAGATGCGGAGTCGACAGGTGTTCATGCGGCGGGGCTTGTCATCCGTGATCTGCCGCTGGTTGCCAGCAGCTGGCGCAGCGAACAGAGCCTGTCCAGTTATCTTGCCGCCCAAGGCATTGTGGCGATTGCCGATATCGATACACGAAAACTCACACGAATTCTGCGCGATAAAGGCGCTTTGAGCGGCTGTATTGTCGCGGGCGAGGATCCCGATGTTGAGTTTGCGCTGGCGCAGGCTCGCGACTTTTCCGGGCTCGTGGGTATGGATTTGGCCAAGGAAGTCACCACTCAGGCGCCCTATCGATGGGAGGAGGGGAGTTGGCAATGGGGTGGTGATCAGCGCCCGGCGCCCTCAGTTAATTTCTCTGTGGTGGCCCTCGATTTTGGTGTGAAGCGCAATATTTTGACCGTACTTCCGGCGCAGTCCGATATCGAAACAGTTTGTGCCTATGAGCCTGACGGTATCTTTTTGTCCAATGGCCCGGGAGATCCAGAGCCTTGTGATTACGCCATCGAACTCGCCCGTGCGGCAATGGCCCGTGGAATCCCACTGTTTGGTATCTGCTTGGGGCACCAGATTATGGCGTTAGCGAGCGGGGCGAGCACTGAGAAAATGAAGTTTGGTCATCACGGTGCCAATCATCCGGTGCAAAAGCTTGCAGACGGCTCTGTCATGGTGACCAGTCAAAATCACGGATTCACAGTGTCTGAACAAGGCTTACCCGAGACGTTGAATGTTACCCATAGATCACTTTTTGATGGTTCTCTTCAGGGAATTGCGCGCAACGACGTACCGGCCTATAGCTTTCAGGGGCACCCGGAGGCGAGCCCAGGGCCACGGGACGCCGGGCAGTTGTTTGACCCCTTCATACGCGCCATGAAAGACCGGCGAGCCGAGCAGGAGGGCGGTTGAAATGCCAAAACGTCATGACATAGAGAGCATATTAATACTGGGCGCTGGCCCTATTGTTATTGGTCAGGCCTGTGAATTTGACTACTCCGGAGCGCAAGCTTGTAAAGCCCTGCGTGAAGAGGGTTATCGGGTTGTCTTAGTCAACTCTAACCCGGCTACCATAATGACCGATCCGGCAATGGCCGACGCGACCTACATCGAGCCCGTAGAGTGGCAAACGGTGGCGCGTATTATCGAACGGGAGCGACCCGATGCCATTTTGCCGACTATGGGAGGGCAAACAGCCCTCAATTGTGCGCTGAAGTTGGCCGCGGAAGGTGTGCTCAATAAATATGGGGTCGAGATGATCGGCGCCAGCAAAGACGCTATCGATAAGGCTGAAGATCGAGAGCTATTCGATCAGGCAATGAAGCGCATTGGCTTAGAGACACCCCGGGCCTCAACGGTGCACTCCATGGATGAGGCCTTTAAAGTTTTGGGTGACCTCGGCTTTCCCTGCATTATT
>QXYP01000231.1:6665-14063 GCA_009886815.1 Halieaceae bacterium | reverse complement strand
CGCAGGGGCCGACAAAGTGAGTATCAATACGGCCGCCATCCACAATCCCGACCTTGTTAAAGCCGCTGCTGCGCGTTTTGGGGCGCAGTGCATTGTGGTCGCGATGGATGTAAAGCGCGTGAGTGCAGATCATGAACCTCCCCGATACGAATTATTTACCCACGGGGGTCGCAAGCCTACCGGCATTGAAGCGATAGCCTGGGCGCGCAAAATGGCAGACAAGGGTGCGGGGGAAATCTTGTTAACCAGCATGGATCGAGATGGCACCCGAGACGGTTTTGAACTGACTATTACCCGCCAGATTAGCGAAGCCGTCGATATTCCTCTTATTGCTTCTGGCGGTGTTGGCTCACTGGCCCATTTGGCTGACGGCATCACCGAGGGCGGTGCAGATGCGGTATTGGCCGCCAGTATTTTTCACTTTGGGGAATTTACGATTCCCGAAGCGAAAGACTACCTCGCTGCGCGAGGCATAGAAGTGCGCCGATGATTCTCGTGACAGCGTGCTATTTGTGATGCGCTGACAATCGTGACGTCTGGCGGTAATCGTGGCAATGCCCTACTCAGGGCTGTCAGTGTAGCGGGGTGTGGGTGCCCTATAGCGATGGCATAGCCTTCTACTAAAGCTCGGCGAACAGCCTCTTCGATTTGAATTTCTACTGCCGCTAAGACAGGGTTGTTATCAAGAAATACCGTTCGGGAAGCACTGGGAACACCCTGCGCTTTTGCCGCATCTCTGGCAACTGTTTCAGCGGTGGTTCTGGAGTCGATGAAGAACATATCTTGGGCTGCCAACTCTGACATTAGCGCGTCCATGGCGCGTCGGTTGGTGGTGAGTGCACTGCCCATGTGGTTGTTCATGCCCGCGGCTCCCGGCACCGATAGCAAGGCTTCCTGAACTCGCTGGCTGATGTCTGCCACGGGTAATTGTTTATCGAGCACAAGTGGGTCTGAAACCGCGGTGCGCACGGCGGCCATTGGCATGTGAAGCATGACCTCTTTACCCCGGCGTGCACCAAGGTCTGCAACCTCCATGGCATAAGGTGTGCCCGGAATAATCGACATTGTTAATGGTGCAGGTATGGCTGCGGCTACTTTGGCGGTACGGAGGTTATAGCCTAGGTCATCGATGATGACCGCGAGATTGCCATGGTTATGCAGGGGGCAGGTTGCAGCTCTGAGCCCTTGGCTGGCCAGAATTCCAAGAAGTAAAAACCCCACTAAGTGCAGTTTTACCGTAATGGCTTGTACTCCATCGCTCGCAAACCGGGTGCGTCATTCCGACAGTTATCGGGGCTTTTGGGGTGTTAGACATTGTTTTAACCCCCTATATCTAGGGGTATCTATTAACCCAAACCCCAAGATATGCTGCCCTACAAAGGATTGCAACCGCCACGAGTTGGTAACAACCTGTGTAAAACCTGTTTAATAGACGTAAGTGAGCGCTTACTCTATGGTAAAACAATGCAATATTGATTTGGCACGGGGACAAAGCCTGTGGATAGACCGGATTACCGGTCAAAATTTTTCCATCAGACTGCGATTTGTAGCTGCTAAAGGCGGCCCGTGGATATCTTGGCGGTTAGGTTTAAGGGGCCGAAGTGGGTTGTAATTTTTTGGGTGGGCCTGGGGCTATCTTTCTGGCCTCCCTAAAGGTTTTGTTACTCAGCAGTAGGGGTAGCGCTGGTGTCTGAATCGGCCGGTTCCGTGGGGTTGCGTGGCAACAAAAGATTTACCCCGCGTAAGAGCGTGAGTGCTTCGTATAGCTGGTTATCATTTTCTCGCAAATTTGCTAATGACTCGCTTTCGGCGCCTGCGTCCTGAGGGTTGGCTTCGGTACTGCTATCCAAACTTCCCTTGAGATCCGACTCTTTAATTTGCCGTCCCTCCATAGAGGTTACCCGCGCACGCTCCACCACAATATCGGGCACTATGCCTTCGGCTTGAATAGAGCGGCCAGCGGGTGTGAAGTAGCGTGCCGTGGTGAGTTTTACAGCACGAGTTTCTGAGACGGGCAATACGGTTTGAACCGACCCTTTGCCAAAGCTACGAGTCCCCATAATTACCGCACGTCCAACATCCTGTAGGGCACCGGCGACAATCTCGGAGGCACTGGCAGAGCCGCCATTAATCAGCACGACAATGGGTGCCCCCGCTAGGCGATCACCGGCCGTTGCCTCAAAACGTTCGCGAGAATTGGGGTGTCTACCTTTGGTGTACACCACCAAGCCGTTGTCCATGAATAAATCTGAAACTGCCACACTGGCACCTAGCACCCCTCCGGGATTGTTACGTAAATCGATAACTAGCCCTTTGAGCTCGCCCTCGGCGAAAAGCTTATCCAACGCGGCGCTGGCCTCCTCCCCCGTTGGGCGACCAAATTGGGCAATACGTAAGTAACCGTAATGGGGAGACAACATCCGAGAGCGTACACTGGCCACTTTAATGGCATCGCGTATTACCGTGATCTCCAACGGTTCTGATGCACCGCGACGCCCAATTTCCAGGTCAATTGGAGTGCCAATGGGGCCGCGCATAAGCTGCACGGCTTCATCGATGGTCATGCCTTTGACCGATTCGCCGTCGAGCTTGAGAATCACGTCTCCGGCTTGAAGGCCTGCCGCCACGGCGGGGGAGCCGTCGATCGGCGCTATGATTTCGATATAGCTGCCACGTCGACCAATTTCAATGCCCAGCCCAGAGAACTCGCCCTCTGTGGTGGTTTGTAAGTCGCTGTAGTCTTCTTGGGTCAAATAGGCAGAGTGAGGGTCCAGCCCCTCAAGCATGCCTCTTACGGCAAACTCAAACAGCTCGCTATCGGCAATCTCCTCAACATAACCCGATCGGATTTGATGAAAAACGTCGGCAAAGGTTTGCAGCTCCGCAAGGGGAAGTGCCCCCCCTTCGGCCGGCAGAGTTTCTTCGCTGTCAGGCTGAGTTTCGAGGGGCTCAGGAGAAGAGTCGATAGCCTCAGGCGTAGGCTCAACGGGTTGTGCATCCTGTGCGTGAGTACTCGCCGCCAAAACCGCTACAAGCATTGTGATAACAACAAAGGGGAGAGACCGCATCGGCTGTCGGTTTCCTGAACAATAGAATCCGCAGTTTACCCGATTGTCGTGCTTAGCTGGAGTAAACGATTAGCGCTTTACCCAAAGGCCTGGGTCGACAGGTTTACCGGCACTGCGTATTTCAAAGTAAAGTGCGGGCTCCAGAGCACCCCCGCTAGCACCCACGGTCGCAATGACATCGCTGGGTTTTACCCAATCGCCAACTTCACGTCGCAAACTCCGATTTTGGCCATAGAGGCTAAAATAACCGTCGCCATGATCTAAAATAATGAGTAGCCCCTGACCCCGCAGCCAGTCGGCATAGACCACCTGGCCCTGATGTACAGCCAGTACATTACTGCCCTCGGGTGCCGGTATCAGCCAGCCGCGCCAAAGCATATCCCCTGAGTTTCTAGAACTACCGAAGCGGTTACTCACACGGCCTTGGGCGGGGAAGATCATCATACCCTTGGCGTCTTTGAACGGCGTATAAGAGCTGGGTGTATCGAGCTCACTCAACCGCTGTTGTAGTTGCTCAAGCAGATCACTGAGCTGAGCCTGATCCCGCTCCAGCTGCGCCATTCGGACTCCGTCGTTGGACAGGGATTCTTCAATGGCAACCAGGGCGAGCCGGCGCTCTTTCTGCAGCCCTGCCGCGCGCATTCGCTCTGCTTCGAGGGCAGTCCGTTGCCGCGCCAGTTCAGCCTGGGAAGTCCGCAGGGCATCGGCATTGGTTTGAATGCGCTGCAGTAACGCCTCGTAGCGATCTACGGCATCGCTGCGTTGCTGCAACAGCCTGTCGAAATAAGCGAGATTGAGGGCCATTTCGTTGGGACTCTGATCCCCGAACAGAATCCGTAGGCCACCGCCTTCACGCAGTGCCCATAGCGTTCTGAAGTCGCTGGTCATATTGGTTTGCTCTTTGACCACATCCGCTTGAAGCCGCTCACGCTCGCTTTCCAGAGCTGCAAGGCGCGGAAGTTCTCTGGCGATCTCCTGTTCAATGCTTAGCAACCGTTGTTCCAGCTCGCCAATTGACTTTTCTGCCTCCGCGAGGCGCGTTTGCAAATTACCTTTTTCGCTTTGTTTTTGTGTAATGCCAGCCTGAATTTCACTGATTTGTAGCCGAAGGGCCTCAAGCTGGACTTCGGTGTCTTCTTTGTCAGAAATCTGTGCACGAGCAATAGCACCCCAGGCCAGCAAACTGGCAACGATTACCAGAAGCAGCCAGCGTTTGGGTGTCGGCGCCATGAATTAGCTTTTTGACACGAGTAATGACGTGCCAGTCATAGCAGAGGGGGGCTCAATTCCCATCAACTTGAGCAGCGTTGGCGCAACATCGGCAAGAATTCCTCCCTCCTGACGCAGCTCGGCGACCTGATGGCCGACATACACCAAGGGAACGTGCTCGGTGGTGTGCTGGGTATGATTTTGGCCACTGTCATAATCGAGCATCTGCTCGCAGTTGCCGTGATCTGCAGTTATTAGCGCATGTCCGTTGGCAGCAAGCACCGCCGTTTCAATTCTTTTCAGGCAGCTATCGAGGGCTTCTACGGCGACAACGGCCGCATCAAAGACCCCGGTGTGCCCAACCATGTCGCCGTTAGCGAAATTAACAATAATGCAGTCTACGCTGCGGTCTTCGATGGCGTTTACAACTTCATCGGTGACTTCTGCTGCGCTCATTTCAGGTTGCAGATCATAGGTGGCGACCTCTGGGGAGGGAATGAGTATGCGCTTCTCTCCTGCAAAAAGTGCTTCACGCCCTCCACTGAAGAAAAAAGTAACGTGGGCATATTTCTCGGTTTCAGCAATGCGTAGCTGTGAGAGTCCTTTTTTTGCAAGAACCTCGCCAAAACTATCGTTGACGATGTCGGGTGGGAAAGCCACGGGACAGTCAAATTGGCTGCTGTACTCGGTGGTGCAAACAAGGTTAATAGCCGGTACTGACGAACGTTTGAAGCCGTCGAAGTCTTCTTTAATCAGCGCCTCGGTAAGTTGGCGTGCTCGATCAGCACGAAAGTTCATAAACAACACCGCATCACCATCTGCCAGCGTCGCGGGTGCGCCAATGCACGTAGGAGCTACAAACTCATCGGTCTCTCCGCGGTCATAGGCGGCTTGCAGGCCTGCGGTAGCAGAAACTGCTGTTTGTTCGGCGTCGCCGCTACAGAGCAGACGATAGCTTTTTTCCAGACGATCCCAGCGTTGATCGCGATCCATCGCCCAATACCGACCCGTAATGGTGGCTAATCGCCCCACGCCTAACTGCGCAAAGACTTCTTCAGCAGCCTGAATTGCCGTCAGGGCACTGCGCGGCGGTGTATCCCGCCCATCGAGAAACCCATGCAAATAAATTTTGTCGGCACCTTTGGCCGCGGCTAGGCGCAGCATCTCAACAATATGGCGCTCATGACTGTGTACACCGCCAGAAGACAGTAAGCCCATAATATGAACAGCTTTGCCTTGGCTCACAGCAGATTCAATCGCCTGGCAATAGGCTGGATTGCGGTGAAAGCTGCCATCGGCAATGGCCTTGTCGATTTTTGAGATCGACTGATGAATAACGCGGCCTGAGCCAAGGCTCATATGCCCCACCTCACTATTACCCATTTGACCTTCGGGCAAGCCCACATCTTGTCCGGACCCCGAAATTAACGTTGTGGGCGCTGTTTGCCAGAGTCGATCCCATGTGGGGGTGTGCGCCGCTGCAATGGCGTTATCTCTGGGGTCCTCACGGTGGCCAAATCCGTCCAAAATAATCAATAGGGTGGGTCCTTGTTCGGCCTGCTTCATAATCCTAAAGATCCTCTGAAATTTTCAATGTGGAACGCTATTGTAACCTTGCCACCGTCACTAAGCCCATTAACCCTGCTGGAGCGCTCTGGCGCAAACCGTTATACTCCCGCGCCAGTCCCGCATACGGCGGGCGCCCGTCACCCCACGAGACAGCCGTGCAACTAGACCTTTTAATAGAATTTTTTAGCCAACAGTGGCTCTTGGTACTTGCTTTAGCGGCAACGTTAACCATGCTTTTCTTACATGAATCCCGCAAGGCTGGCCCGGCTGTTTCACCTCAGCAAGCGATTAATTTGGTCAACGGTGAGGGCGGTATTTTTCTCGATATTCGCGACGGGGCAGAGTACAGCAAGGCACACATTGCCGATGCTAAGCATATTCCGCTGACGCAATTGGGAACCCGCAAAGCAGAACTTGCCGGATTTGAAGACAAGCCGCTCATCGTGATTTGCAAGCTGGGTCAATCCTCGGGAACCGCAACACGCCAATTACGAGAGGCAGGCTTTAGCCGCGCGCAGAAAATGTCGGGTGGCATGATGGAGTGGGATGCCATGAAGCTGCCGGTGGTGAGCTCCTAATGCCTGAAGTTGTTATATACACCACGCGCTGGTGCCCCTTTTGCATCGGGGCTAAGGCGCTACTCAATAAAAAGGGATCCGAGTTTTCCGAGATACCCGTTGACGGGGATCCAGCGTTGCGCGCCAGTATGGCCGAGCGTGCCGGTGCAACAAGTGTTCCTCAAATATGGATTGGCGATGCCCATATTGGCGGCTGCGATGAGCTTTATAGTCTCGAGCAGCAAGGGCGTCTCGATAGTATGCTGTCGGGACAGTCCTGACGGGTTAGACTTCATCATCATTTTTTCAACTACACAGCTCATAAAGGAGTCGTTCCATGGCTGAAGAACAAGCCGCGGCTGATAACCAGCCACCTCAGCAGCAATTTACGTTGCAACGGATTTACACCAAGGATATCTCCTTCGAATCCCCATCAACGCCTCAGATTTTTCGTCAAAATTGGCAGCCAAACGTCAATATTGACTTAAACACCAAAAGTTCTCGGGTTGATGAAGAAGGTAATCATGAGGTTGTATTGACCTTAACCGTGACTGCCAAAATGGAAGACGACACGGCTTTTCTCGTCGAAGTTCAGCAGGCGGGTATTTTCTTCGTTGTCGGCATAGAGGGTGAGGCACTGCGACAGGTGTTGGCCACTGTTGGCCCAAATATCTTATTCCCTTATGCTCGGGAAAGTATTGACGCCTTAGTTGTTAAAGGTGGATTCCCGCCCCTGATGCTGGCTCCGGTCAATTTTGAGGCGCTTTATCGACAGGCTGTTGCCAGCCAGGCGCAGCAGGAAGCTGCCGGGCAAGTCGAGTCAGACGCCGAGTAACGTCTAGGCACCCCCCACAGGGGTGCCGTCTTCTTCAAGTTCTTTGATCTTACGTGTCAGCGTGTTGCGGCCCCAGCCTAGCGTTTCGGCGGCTTCGGCACGCTTACCTCCGGTGTGCGCCAAGGCGGCTGTAATCATAATGCGCTCGAATTCGGGCAGT
>QXYP01000231.1:0-6655 GCA_009886815.1 Halieaceae bacterium | reverse complement strand
CGCTGCTGGGCCCAAGCTGCCAGCGTGTCTTGCCAAGTCGCCGTGTCGTTGTCGCGGACGGGTTGTGCGGGCTCTAGCAGCTCGGGTGGAAGGTCGCTGGGATGAATTTCCCGGCCTGCGGCCATCACCGTTAACCAGCGGCAGGTATTCTCAAGTTGTCTTACATTACCCGGCCAAGGTAGTTGGCACAGATAACGAGACGCAGAGCTGGATAATATTTTCCCTTCTACCCCGAGTTCCTGAGCGGCTTTACCCAAGAAAAACTGCATAAGCTTGGGTATGTCCTCTTGTCGGTCAGCGAGGCGGGGAAGATGAATCCGAATTACATTAAGGCGGTGAAAAAGATCTTCCCGAAACTGGCCGTTCGCAACCAGGGTTTCTAAGTTTTGATGGGTCGCCGCGATAATTCGCACATCGGCTTTTACTGGAGCCGCTCCACCGACGCGAAAAAACTCACCATCGGCGAGAACGCGCAGCAGTCGCGTTTGGGTTTCAGAGGGCATATCGCCAATTTCATCGAGAAATAGGGTGCCGGAGTCGGCCTGTTCAAATCGTCCAACCCGTCGAGCTGATGCACCTGTGAAAGCGCCTTTCTCGTGTCCAAACAGCTCTGACTCCATCAGCTCCTTGGGGATAGCCGCCATGTTTAGGGCAATGAAGGGTCCGGCTTTGCGTGGGCTATGGCGGTGCAGCGCGCGGGCTACCAGTTCCTTTCCGGTACCTGATTCACCATTAATAAGCACGGTGATCTGGCTGTGGGCAAGGCGGCCAATAGCGCGAAACACCTCCTGCATGGCAGGGGCATTGCCAATAATTTCCGTGGGTTTGTCGGGAAGTTCAGCAACAGGTGCTTTACGTTCCTTGCGCATGGTTGGGGTGCGCATGACGGTCGCAACAATTTCATCGACATCAAAGGGCTTGGGCAAGTACTCAAAGGCGCCCTCTTCATAAGACGCTACAGCACTGTCGAGATCGGAATGGGCCGTGGTAATGATAACCGGCAGATTAGGGTGTGCGGTTCGCAACTGGCCCAGCAGTGCTAAGCCGTCGATACCGGGCATGCGAATATCGCTAATCACAACATCGGGTGCTCCCGACGCAATGGCTTCTAGCAGGGCTTCTGCCGTTTCAAAGCTCTGACAGAGAAGTCCCGCTTGGGTTAAAGCTTTCTCCATAACCCAGCGTATGGAGCGGTCGTCATCAACCACCCAAACTGTTCGATCGTCGGACACGTCTTAAGTCTCCATCGGTAATAAAACGGTAAAGCAGGTATGGCCGGGTTTGCTTTCGCATTGGATAAGCCCGCCATGTCTGTTGGCAATCATTTGTGCAATCGATAAACCCAAGCCATTGCCCTTGGTACTTGACGTCACCATGGGCAGGAACAACTGATTTAACTGCTCGCTGGGGACGCCCGGTCCGGCATCGATAATGTCTAGGCAGCAGACCAGTTTGTGGCGTTTGCCACCCAAGGTGTACTGACGCTTCGCACGACTTCGAACCGTTATGGTGCCTTTTCCTGCCAAGGCCTGGCTCGCGTTACGGGTAATGTTTAATATCACCTGCGTGAGTTGATCGGGGTCGGCCTTGAATTCGGGTAATGACGGGTCGTAGTCCCGGGCTATCACAATATTGCCCCCTGACTCGGCCTCTGTGAGCTGCCTAACGCGCTCAAGCACCTCATGAATATTCATGAGTCGAGTTAACAGGCGTTCTCTGGGGCCCAGCATGCGGTCAACCAATGTGCGCAAGCGGTCCACTTCTTCCATAATTACGTCGGTGTATTCAGTAAGCTTGCCGTTACCCAGCTCTCGTGCGAGTAATTGTGCGGCACCACGAATGCCCCCCAGTGGATTCTTAACTTCGTGGGCAAGCCCTTTTATTACCTGACGCATAGAGGCCTGTGCTTCTCGTAGCTGCGCGTCTTCGCTAATCGCATTTAGCCGGTCTACCGGGTTGAGTTCCAGCAGCAGGCTGGGGCCTTCACCGGGGGGCTGAATGGGGCTAATTATAAGATCGACGCAGTACTGAGCACCGCTATGTAATGCCAATGGCATCTCGCGCTTCACTGTCGCAAAATTTTCACTTTGTACTTGGGTCAGTAGGTTTTTCCAGTCTGGGCTCAGATTTACCAAGCGATCAAAGTGTATACCTCGAGTGCGTTCAATGGAGGCTTGTAGCAAGGTCTCACTGGCCGGATTCAAGCTGACAATCCGTAAGTCTGCATCCAGCATGATCACGGCAGTGGCTAGGGCCTCAAGTATGTGATCTCGGGCACCAGCTGCGGAGTAGTCTGGGTCATTCTGACAGATAGCACTCACCGGATAGATGGCCTGAGTACATAGACCGTTATCGGGGGAGAGGTACTCAGTACATCACTCTCAGCATTTTGACGTTCTATGGTGATTTTGTGCTCGCCGCGAAAGATATTCCGCAGCTGCCAGCTATTACGTCTTTGCGGCGGCGCTATGATCTCTCCATCGAGTTTGATCACGGCTAAATCCCCAGCCGCTAAAGGCGGAGAAAATAAAGCGGTCACAAGAAAATCTCCGGGACCCATGGGCACGGTCGTGCCGTCGTCGGGGCTTGTAATGCTGGTGGTATATTTCACCGCCGCCTCAGAGTTAGTGGCTTCTGGGCTTGGGGTAGGGAGCTTCGGGGGTGGTTCCGACAGATTGGTAGGGCCCAGCTCAATTTCAAGAACACGCTCTGAGCGATTGTCTACTGGGGGTTTGTCGCTGAACACAGTGTTACCGTTTTTGTCGGTGTACTTAAAAATCTCTGCCCGTAACGGCAGGATATTGAGCACAGCAATCGCGAAGATCGCAATTACTAGTCCATTGGCAATTTTGATCATGGGTCCGGCTCCAAGAGTTGTCCCAAAAACAGCTTGCACTGATTGGGCATTTTGAACCAGAGCGGGTATGGCTTTTAAAGCGTTCCTAAAAACAGAGTCCTTACGCCCCAATCAGGCGCAAGGACTCTCGTCGGTCTTTAAACCGAGTAGTACATATCGAACTCGACAGGGTGCGTGGTCATATCGAGACGCTGCACTTCTTCACGCTTGAGATCGATATAGGCGTCGATCATATCGTCGGTAAATACCTCACCTCGAGTCAGGAACTCTCGATCGGCATTGAGCGCCTCGAGTGCCATTTCCAGGCTTGAAGCCACCGTTGGAATCGCTTTGGCCTCTTCGGCTGGCAGGTCATACAGGTCTTTATCCGCGGCATCCCCGGGGTGAATCTTGTTTTGAATGCCATCTAAGCCAGCCATTAGCATTGCTGCGAAGGCCAGATAAGGGTTGGCGGTGGGGTCGGGGAAGCGAACTTCGACACGCTTACCTCGGGGAGAAGGCTCATAGGGTATGCGAATAGCAGCGGATCGGTTTCGCGCTGAATAAGCCAGCATAACCGGCGCTTCAAACCCAGGAACCAAGCGCTTGTAACTGTTGGTTGACGCATTGGCAAAGGCGTTTAGAGCTCTGGCATGTTTGATGATGCCACCAATGTAGTAAAGCGCCGTATCAGACAGACCTGAATATCCGTCACCCGCAAAAGTGTTCTCACCGTCTTTAGCGACTGATTGATGCACGTGCATACCCGAGCCGTTATCCCCAACGAGAGGCTTGGGCATAAACGTTGCTGTTTTGCCGTAGGCATGGGCCACGTTGTGTACGCAGTACTTCAGAATTTGTACTTCGTCAGCCTTCTTCACCAGAGTATTGAAGCGAATGCCGATCTCGCATTGTCCCGCCGTGCCCACCTCGTGGTGATGTACCTCAACGTCTAAGCCCATTTGCTCCATCGCAGAACACATAGCTGCTCGAATATCGTGCAAGCTATCAACGGGTGGGACAGGGAAATAGCCGCCTTTTACGCCGGGTCGGTGGCCGGTATTGCCGTCATCGTAATGTGCTGATGAAGACCATGCCGCCTCTTCTGAATTGATGCTGTAGCCAGCGCCACTCATATCAGCGTGCCACTTGATGTCGTCGAAGACGAAAAATTCGGGCTCAGGGCCAAAAAATGCCGTGTCACCAATGCCGGTAGAGGCAAGGTACGCCTCGGCGCGCTTCGCAACACTTCGAGGGTCGCGCTCGTAGCCTTGCATGGTCGAGGGCTCGATAATATCGCAGCGTAGGATAACGGTGGCGTCATCGGTAAAGGGGTCAAGGACTGAGCTTGAGTCGTCTGGCATCAGGATCATGTCTGACTCATTAATGCCCTTCCATCCGGAGATAGATGACCCGTCGAACATCTTACCTTCGTCGAAAAAGTCCTCGTCGACTTCAGTAGCGGGTATGGAGACGTGTTGCTCCTTGCCTTTAGTATCGGTAAACCGAAGGTCTACCCAGCGAATATCGTTGTCTTTGATCAAAGTGAGCGTGCGCTCAGACATGGCTAACTCCTTGAAATAACTAAATGGGGGCCTTACGTAGCCCCAATGCCTGATGATTGGGGCATGCACCATGCCATGAATCATCTCAAGAGGATAGTGCAAGGTATGTGCCAGCGCGCTATTATGGGGCGTAAAATTTTTAACCTATTGAATTAAAACAATAAAATGTAGCCATAGTTATTTGCCGGTGAGAGTCCAGCCCCACGCATTGCACCAAATAAGTGCGTATTGCACCAAAATAAACCGCCAATCGCCCCAAAATGTAGCGCTAAGGGGCCGAAATTAAAGATCCTACTCTTCACAGTAACCGTAATATTGCAGACCTGTTAACCGGCCGCCTCTGGTAGACTCCGCGCCGCCTAACCCCCCTTCACCTTGGAGAGACACGCAGCGTGATCAGCCAGCTGAGAAATATTGCCATCATTGCCCACGTAGATCATGGCAAAACGACACTTGTGGATTGCTTGCTACAGCAGTCCGGCACGCTTGATAGAAAAGCGGCGGGCACTGAGCGAATCATGGATTCGAACGACCAGGAAAAAGAGCGCGGCATTACCATTCTTGCGAAAAATACGGCCATTCGCTGGCAAGACTATCGCATCAATATTGTGGACACACCCGGACACGCAGATTTTGGCGGCGAAGTGGAGCGCGTGCTGTCTATGGTCGACTCGGTGCTGTTGTTGGTGGACGCCGTTGACGGACCGATGCCACAGACTCGATTTGTTACTTCGAAGGCTTTTGAGCGAGGCCTCAATCCCATTGTTGTTATTAACAAGGTCGATCGCCCCGGCGCCAGGCCCGACTGGGTGGTTGATCAGGTTTTTGATCTCTTCGACACCTTAGGTGCCAATGAGGAGCAGCTCGACTTTCCTATTATTTATGCATCTGCTCTGAACGGCATATCGGGCGAGGAACACGAAGCGATGGCAGCCGATATGGAGCCGTTGTTTCAAACGATTGTCGATAAAGTCCCCGCACCGTCAGTGGATACTGAGGGTCCCTTGCAGCTGCAAATCTCGGCCCTCGACTACAGCAGCTATGTGGGTGTTATTGGTGTTGGGCGTATTACCCGTGGTTCAGTAACCCCTAATACCCAAGTGGCTGTTATTGACCGCAATGGGGACAGTCGCAACGGAAAAATTCTTCAGGTTATGGGTTATCAGGGCCTAGAACGGGTCGACGTGGCTGAGGCTGGCGCTGGCGATATTGTCTGCGTGACAGGGATCGAGGCATTGAATATTTCTGACACCTTATGCAGTCCGGGAACGCCCGAGCCGCTGCCGCCTTTGTCTGTCGATGAGCCGACGGTAAGCATGACCTTTCAGGTTAACGATTCGCCATTTGCCGGGCTTGAAGGCAAGTATGTAACGTCGCGCAATATTCGGGAACGGTTGGAACGCGAACTCATACACAATGTGGCTTTACGCGTAGAGGAGGGGGATTCCCCGGACAAATTCTCCGTATCCGGTCGCGGGGAGCTGCACCTGTCAGTGCTGATAGAAAGCATGCGTCGTGAAGGTTTTGAGCTGGGTGTTTCGAGGCCCGAGGTCATTCAAAAAGAGATCGACGGTGAGCTCTGTGAACCCTACGAAAATTTAGTCATCGACTGCGAGTCAGAGCACCAAGGTGGCGTTATGGAGGAGTTAGGGCTACGCAGAGCCGAAATGAAAAACCTGGTGATTGACGGTAATGGACGCGTGCGCCTTGAGTTTATTGTTCCAGCCAGAGGTTTAATTGGGTTTCGCTCACAGTTTTTAACGCTAACTTCAGGCTCGGGCATCATGACTCATGTTTTTGATCACTATGGTCCTGTAAAGCGCGCAGAGCTGGGCGGTCGCGTAAACGGCGTCTTGGTTTCCATGGTTAAAGGCAAAACCTTGGCCTACGCGCTATACACCTTGCAGGAGCGAGGGCGCCTTTTCGTGGATCCCAATAAAGATGTCTATGAAGGGCAGATTGTTGGGCTGCATAGTCGCGGCAATGACCTGGTTGTTAACCCGACGAAGGCCAAGCAGCTGACTAATGTCCGGGCTTCTGGCACCGATGAGGCTCTGATTCTATCGCCGCCAGTGCGTCACAGCCTTGAACAGGCCTTGGAATTTATTGAGGATGATGAGCTGGTAGAGGTGACACCCGATAGCATTCGGCTACGTAAAAAATTGCTTCTTGAACACGAACGCAAGCGAGCGGCTCGCAGCGCAGCGTAAAGTCCCTGGGCTTAAAACAAGGTCCCAATTTGGTGGCTTAAGCA
>QXYP01000230.1 GCA_009886815.1 Halieaceae bacterium | reverse complement strand
CAAGCAGCTTTCTCAACGAGGCTATGTAGGCCTGCATGCTGCCTCCGGGCGGTACAATCACAACCGTCGAACCATTCATAATATGGTCTCCCGCAAAGACCAGGCCCTCTTCTTGCAGCAAGTAGCAAAAGTGATTATCGACATGTCCGGGTGTCGCTATTGCACGCAATGTCCAGTCATCGCCATGAATCAGGTCGGCGTCGTTTAACAGCTCTTCGGGCTTAAATGTTAAGTCTTGATGACGGTCGTCGGCGGTCACCGCCCCAATCATTGGAACCTTCAGCCGCTGCGCCAAGATCGCCGCCGCTGGCGAGTGGTCCGGATGGGTATGGGTACAAACAACCTGAGAAGCCTTGCCGTCGCAGGCTTCAATAATTGTGTCGATATGGGAATCAATAGCCGGACCCGGATCTAGGATGGCGACATGACTACCGCCACCTATTAAATAGGTATTGGTTCCCGGCCCAGTCATGGGGCCCGGGTTAGGCGCTACCAACCGCCGAACGCGATCGGACAAGGTATGAACAACACCGGGGGTCAGCACTTTATTCCACCACTTGCGCTATCGGGACCTCAGGATTGACGTCGGCGTCGTAATCTACGCCATCAACCTCAAAACCAAACAGCTGCAAAAATTCGCGACGATAACCCTCAAAATCTGACGCCGTTTTTAGGTTATCGGTGTTAATAGTTTCCCAGATCGCAGCCACCTCGGCTTGCACCTCTGGATTCAGCTCGAGATTGTCGGCACGTAGGCGTCCATCGGCATCAGGACCCACCTTAGAGCCATACAATGAATCTCTGAACAAGCGATTCACCTGCTCGATACAGCCTTCATGCTCGCCACGAGCCTTCATAACCTTGAACAATATGGCCAGATAAATCGGCATAGCGGGAATAGCCGCCGAGGCCTGAGTAACCACCGCTTTGAGTACTGATACCCGGGCATCGCCGCCCCGTGCTGCCAAGCGTTCACGAATATTAACCACGCGCTTATCGAGATCTTTTTTGGCAGCGCCAATGGTGCCGTGCCAATAAATATCCCACGTTATTTTTTCGCCGATATACGTGTATGCCGTGGTTTTTGCACCGTCGGCGAGAACCCCTGCTTCATCAAGGGCCTCAATCCACATTTGCCAGTCTTCCCCGCCCATCACGGCAACCGTGTTATCAATTTCTTCCTGATTGGCGGCCTCTAAGTGGTATTCCTGTATTTCTTCTTTGTCGGTGTTGACGCCTTTTTGAACAGTATCGCCCCCAATGGGCTTTAGCGTTGAAGTGTGGACGACACCGGTTTTTGGGTGGGTGCGGCGCGGCGCCGCGAGGCTGTAAACCACCAGGTCAATGGCGCCCAAATCTTCTTTAATGAGGTCAATGACCCGCGCCTTCACGTCGTCAGAAAACGCATCACCGTTGATGCTTTTTGCGTAAAGCCCCGCCTCGTCGGCGGCATTATGAAATGCCGCGGCGTTGTACCAACCCGCGGTTCCGGGTTTACGCTCGGTGCCGGGCTTTTCAAAAAAGACACCCAGTGTTGAAGCGCCAGCACCAAAGGCCGCGGTTATCCGTGAGGCCAGCCCGTAACCGGTGGACGCCCCCAGCACCAAAACTCGCTTGGGCCCCTGATCAATGGCCCCCCCAGACTGTACGTGGCGTATCTGACGATTAACATTTTCACGACAGCCCTCCGGGTGCGTTGTTATGCACAAAAATCCGCGGACTCGGGGTTTGATAATCATGGGCGCTCCGAAAGCCTGGCAGGCATCGATAGTGAGTGGTTATCTGGTGACCGAAGTCTAACATGGCGCGCACCAAGGAAGTCAGCCACCGACTATAAGATGATCCGCCTGACGTCAGCCAATAATGCGGACAAGTCTGTTAGGAAGCGCCCTGCGTCGCCGCCGTTCACCACGCGATGATCGTAAGAAAGGGATAGCGGCAAAATTTGCCGAGGCAGAAATGATTCACCGTCCCAAACGGGCTTAATTTCAGCGCGAGACAGCCCCAAAATAGCGACTTCTGGTGTGTTGACGATGGGCGTAAACCCCTCTCCCCCAATGCCGCCCAGGCTGCTAATGGTAAAGACGCCGCCTTGCATTTGAGCAGGGGTGAGTTTTTTCTCTCTTGCTCGCGCGGCCATATCACGGATTTCCTCTGCGAGCTGCCAAATCCCTTTTTTGTCCACATCGCGAATAACCGGAACCACCAAGCCGGCCGGTGTATCGACAGCCATGCCAATATGGCAGTACTGCTTGTAGACCAACTCCTTTCCCCCTGCGGCCAGTGACGACTTCAGTTTTGGATGTGCCGCGAGCGCTACCGCACAAGCTTTGAGCACGAAGGGCATTGGGGTGAGCTTGTTGCCCAGCTTCTCAGCTTCGGGCTTCATCGACTTACGAAAAGCCTCGAGGTCGGTAATGTCCGCGCCCTCAAACTGCGTAACATGAGGCACATTGAGCCACGATCGTGACATATTCGTAGCCGTCATCTGATCGAGACGAGACCTCTCTTCGGTAATGACCTCACCAAACTTGCTGAAGTCGACCTCAGGCACTGCGGGAACACCTG
>QXYP01000023.1 GCA_009886815.1 Halieaceae bacterium | reverse complement strand
AAACGTCTTCTGATAATAGCGCTGCCCCGCCATAGTAAGCCCGGTTTGTTTTTCCCCCGCCGCCCAGGCCCGGGCGTTGGCCGCGGTCCAGGCCAAAAAGCGTGGACCCACCTCCTCGGTAAAAATAGGCCGCAGCGTTGGCGCCAGATTGTCCAGCGTATCGAAGTCACCCAAGCCCTCGGGAGACTCCATACGTTCGATCCACGCCACGACCGACGGCCCTTTATTAACTAAAATATCGTGACAGCTTGGGTCGGTAAAAGCCTGATGCAGCTGACCCCACAGACCAAAATCTGCCAGGGCGGGCCGCCCTCCGAAGACGTAGGGACGCGATTGCAAGTGAAGCTCCAAAAGCTCTACCAGCCGGTCGAAGGAGGACACCAAAATAGGACGGTTATTATCGGTAGCGCCGGCAAAGGCCATTCGAGGCACCATTCGCCGCACCAGTAGGGGCGCCATCAACGGCTTCATAAGTTTACCTAACCAGGGGGCCGTGAGCCCGCCAAGGCTGCCCTCAGCCAGAGTGCGGGACCGCCGTTTCTGATCGGCAGGGTAGCCCCAGCGATAATGGAACATAAGCTTATTGCCCCACTCGTCGGCATATTCCTCTAGGAGATCTGATAAAAAGTGTAGCGCGGGATCTTCAGGGTGAATCCCAGGCTCCGGGTGACGTTCTTCCAAAAGTTCCAAGATCGGGGTCGAATCTTGCATCGCTGTGCCGTCGGGCAAAAATAACAGGGGTATCAGCTGCACCTTGGCATGTCGTTGAAACAGTTTGTTATGCGCGAAGCGGTCCAGCCATTGGTGGGGAACCTGCTTGTACCGTAACGCGGCTAAGACCTTCATGGTGTAGCCCGATTCAGGCCGCCCCATGAGGTTGTACTGGTCAGGTATGGGATATTGTTGGCTCACGGTCATACTCCCTGCGCCTAGGCGCCCGTTGACTCAAATGTGCTACAGCCCCTCAATAACACCTTAGGTTATTTCATGATTGGAAAATACACCCGTCAACACAGTCCTAAGATTTTTTTAGAAACAAACCGACACAATCCATAACGACGCCCTAAGCTGAGATTTTTGTCCGGCGGTCAAAAAACCTATCCAGCTTGACCAGCAACGGCGGCAAAAACAGCAAGTCTAATAGCAATGCCACAACAATAATCGGCGTGAGCATGAGCGCTACATTTTGATAATAGTAGGTATTTGAAAACACCAAAATGAACGTACCCATTGCCAGCGCAGCCGTCGTAATGGTAATTGCAGATCCGGCTTTATCGAGGGAATAACGCACCGCCTCCTCTGGTTGTTCTCCTGCCTTACGTGCAGCCATGTATTTGCTCAGAACATGTACCGAGTCGTCGACGACCAAACCAATACTGATGGAGAACAGCATTAAAATGTAGGGACTAAGCTGACCCACAAACAGGCCCCAAACTCCAAACACCACCGCGGGCGGCAATAGGTTGGGGGCAATACTAATTAACCCGTAGCGCACACTGCGTAAGCCCACCAGCATAGTTAACGTGATCAACAAAAAGCTGACCGTAAAACCCTCGAGCAACTGCCGTGAAATGGTGTCGTTAAGCCGTGCATACAAGATGGTGTTGCTGCCATGCATAACCCGGTAGTCAGGGTTGATGTTGTCAGCATGCCAGGCTTCGATGCGCTGATTGAGCTCAAGCAGCTGAACGTTGGTTAGGTTAGACGTGCCCACAACAACGCGCACAGTCGTGTACTCAGGATCAAATATAGGCTCCAAATGGGGCTCTATCTCTTGGACTAGCTGATAACCCACCAAGTAGTCGATAACCTGCAGATTGTCATCGGGCAGTACATGCCAAGCCGCATCGTTGTCGTTCTCGGCTTCGTTGAGGGTTTTCAGCATGCCCACGTAGCTGTTCACCACACTCACATCGGGCTGCTCTTCGAGCCAGTCCGCAAAGCGCTCAACTTCCAACATAAATGCAGGGTCGGCAATGCCGTAGTACTGCCCGCTATCAATGGCATAAACCAGCGACTGATCGTTGCCAATCTTCTGGGCCAGTGCCGTGATGACAAGGTGAAAGTCGGAGTCCTTATCAATAAATTCAAAACGATCGAAATCAACTTTGTTGAGGGGGAGCATGGCAAGGCACACGACGATAATGACCGACAACCCCCAAAAGAGTGCATTACCCCGACGTAAGACCAGCTCTGTCGCCCGTCGGATCATGCCGCGCACACCTAAGGGTCGAGGAATACGGCGGGTAGGCACCCACATGATTAAGGCGGGTAGCAATGTGAGGGTGACCAAGTAGGCCCAAAAAACACCCATGGCGACGGCGTTACCAAAGCCATAAATACCCGCTGAGGAGCAATAGTTGAGGCTAAGAAAGCCCATGGCCGTGGTGACGGTTGCTAAGGTTACCGGCTGTAAATTAAGTCGTAGGCTTTGCTCAAGCGCATCGACCTTTGAGAGCCCCTCGTGCAAGCCCTGCAGATATATAGAAATAATATGAATGCCGTGGGCCATGGCAATCGTCAACACCACCAAAGGTCCCATATTGGAAATTTGGTTAAACGCAAACCCCGACCAGCCGACAGCGCCTATGGTGAGCAAAATGCCCAGAAAAGAAACCACTAAAGTACACAGGGCATAGACCAAAGAGTTGAGACAGAGCCATAGCAGTAAGGTGGTTGCCAGTGCCACCAACGGCGCCAGATTATTCCTGTCTTTGATTTGCGCGTTGTAACTGTCGAGTTCGAATAGGTCATTGCCCAAAGCGTAAATTTCAACACCGGGGTAGTCCTCTCGTAGCCGATCTCGCAGTGCCACCACCGAGCGGGCAATTTCAAGGCGTTCGGTTAAGCCTTCGCCGCTAGGCCGGTATTTGAAAACCGCTAATGCCATGTCGCCATCACGGGCGAGTTGGGTCTTGACCAAGTCTTCGTCGGCAAGGGCAATCTCCCGCACCTCAGCCAAATCTTCATCGCTCAAGCTGTCTACGGGTGGCAGTAAGTACTGACGGCCATAAATCGTCTCATCGACGGCGTTAAGCCGGTAGTTCACCATAGAACCCACCGCCACAGCCGATTGGACCTCACCAAATCGCTCGTGCAGCGCCTCCATGGCGGTAAGGGCCTCGCGGTTAAAGATGTTGCCGCCGGGAGCAATGAAGGTAAACAGTGCCGATCGACTTCGAGGGAAGTCGGCCTCCACCTCCTCGACCTGCGCAGCATAAGGGTCGTCTTCCGGCAAAATGGCATCTGAACGGGGGTCTATACTGGTTTTCGTTACGCCCCAGCCAACCGCAAGGCTCACCACCATTGTAAGAACCGCGAGCAACGACCGCCGCTCTACCAAAACACCTGCTATGTCCATATTCCGAGTATTGCTCCATTCTTAACGGCGGTTTTATAGCATAAAGCACATGGAAACTGAGCCTAATGTCGGTAAAATATTGGGCACTGTGCTGCTGTAAAGGCGCAGAAAATCTGCAGGAGGCAGGTATGAAAGTAGTCTTTAGCATTGCGATGGCAATGGGTATTTTGATGGCGCAGTTAGTTCACGCTGCCGAGTCGCAGCGCATTGGTGACTTTGCGCTGTTGGACCAGACCGGAAAACACCACAAGCTGAGCTGGTATGGCGACCAAAAGGCCATTGTTATTTTTGTGCAGGGCAACGGCTGCCCCATTGTTCGTAACAGCGTGCCTCAGCTAAGCGCGATTCGTGACCAGTATGCCGATCAGGGGGTGCAGTTTTTTATGCTCAACCCCCAGCCCCAGGACAATCGCGCGAGCATTGTGGCCGAAGCCACCGATTTTAGTTTCGACTTCCCCATACTCATTGATGAAACCCAACTGATCGCTGAGTCGTTGGGCGTTGATCGCACCTCTGAAGTTTTTATCATTAACCCACAGACTCAGAAAGTGGTGTATCGCGGCCCTATTGATGACCGCCTGCACTATGAAACCCAAAAAGCTGAAGCGGCCAATCATTACTTGCGCGACGCCCTTGATGCCCACCTAGCGGGAAGCCCCCTGCCCGAAAACGTTCCCGAAGCTCCCGGCTGCCTGATTACCTTCGCTGCCAAAGACGCTCATGCAAAGGCACCGCCCAGTTATTCGGCCGATATCGCCCCCATACTCGAGCAACACTGCGTGAAATGCCATCACGTAGGCGGCATTGGTCCCTGGGCCATGACCGAGCACGCCATGGTCCGTGGGTGGTCGCGCATGATGAAAGAAGTGCTGCTGACCCGACGCATGCCTCCCGGCCAACTTGACCCCCATGTAGGGCGCCCCGTTCAGGAAGCGGCCGGACTATCCACTGAGGAGCTGCAAACGCTGGTGCACTGGATTGATGCCGGGGCACCGGGCGATGATCAGCCCGATCCTTTGAAGGCCCTAGCATTTAGCGACGCAACGTTTTCAATGGGTGAACCCGATATTGTGCTGACGGTTCCTGCTCAGGAAATACCGGCCACCGGCGTCATTGATTACCGTTATGTCCCGGTTCCCCTCAATTTGGACGAAGACATTTGGCTGCGCGCCGTGGAGTACGTGCCCGGGGACCGCAAAGTGTTACACCATGTCATCACCTATCTTTCGAGCCCAGCTGATCGTACCGCTGGGGCGGGCAACGACGATGGCGCACTCGGCGATTCGATTGGCGGCTTTGCCCCGGGGCGCCAACCCGATATTTGGCGTGACGACTCAGGCGCCCTAATACGCGCGGGCTCTAGCCTGTTGTTACAAATGCATTACACCACCACGGGCAAAGCAACCACCGATGAGACCAAGATCGGTATTTACCTGCATGACAAGCCCCCCAAGTACGTGATGTCTGGAGGCTCTGCTGGCCAGCGTCGATTCCTGATTCCACCCAATGCCAAAGAGTATCCCCTTGAGGGCGTGCAAGAAATTGAACGCGATGCCCTGCTCTACAGCCTCATGCCCCACATGCACTACCGCGGCAAGCATATGAAATATATTGCCGAATACCCCGACGGCAGCTCGGAAGTGTTGTTGTCGGTGCCCAAGTACGACTTTAACTGGCAGTTTAATTATCAGTTGGAAGAGCCCGTGCTCCTGCCCGCAGGAACTCGCCTCATTGCCCAGGGTGCTATGGATAACTCTGACCGCAACCCCTACAACCCCAACCCCAACATGCCCGTGCGGTTTGGCTTACAAACCATGCACGAAATGTTTTTTGGCTTTACCACCTACCGCTATTTGGGGGATACGCCGGAGAGCTTGGCAGCGAGACCCAAAGCGACGATAGACGGTGGGCAAGCGGGACGCTAACGATCACAGGTTAAACGGAAGCTCTGGCACTGACGGGATTTGATAAAGCCTCAGACAATCTCAGCGTGTTTGAGTGGGTATCATAGGCACAAAAATGTACGGGCAGTAGCCTGCCCGGGGCTTAGGGAGCTGAGTTAGGCGGCGTCTCTTATTGAGGCATGGTGTTTTATTAAGCATCGAGTCTGCCAAAAAGCCGCTGCCAGCAGAGCGCTTTAATGTTTTGCCATGCAGCCATCATGTTAACGAGCCCATACCCACACAACGAACCCATGTTTATTCCCAAGGAGGAATGTTATGAGGTCACAAGGATTGCCACCCCTCACCAACATTGCTAAACCTTTTGCAGCCATGCTGCTGCTTTGCAGCGCGCTCAGTGTCGCGGCGGCCGACAATAAGGCCTGGTCCAATCAGGCGTTAATTTATATTTTGGCGCCGACCCTCGACGGCACCAGCGGTATTGGCCCCTTCGACACCGCCGTAGATATGGATGCTGGGGACGTTTTTGATGCCCTCGACGGCGCATTTTTAGGCCTGTACCGGGGTGAAGGCGAGCGCTGGGGTGTGCAGCTCGATATCGTCAGTATGGACCTTAAAATGGACGGCGAAGGTGACCGCGGGGCTTTAAGTGGCGAGGTCAATGTCGAACAAACAACGGTCATCACCACGGCATCCTACCGCCTTAACAAAGAATTTCGGCTTTTGGGCGGCGCTCTTTTTAACGACTTAACGACCGGCGTTTCTCTTACCGGGCCGTCTGAAACCCGCCAACAGAGCGCTGGCGACGACTGGGTAGATCCCGTTGTTGGCATGGCGTACGAAACACCCCTTGGTGCGCATTGGGACTTCACCGGTTCGGCCCTCGTGGGCGGCTTCGGTGTGGGCTCGGATATGGTCATGGTAGTCAGTGGCAGTTTCGCCTATCGATTTAATCACTGGTCAAGCCTGACATTGGGCTATCGTTACCTCGATTTTGACTACGAAGACGGCGAAGGCGCCGATCGTTTCAAATTCGATATGAAACAGTACGGCCCGGCTGTGGGCGTGAGATTCGATTTTTGAGGCGTAATTTTTGAGGCGCTAATGGGCAACGTTGATCCTCAACGACAGTTTTGGGGAACAAAAGGTTTAACAGTCAGTGCAAAAATGGTCACTGCCGTATTAGCCACTGCGTTGCTTTTTAGTCACCACAACCTTCACAGCAGCCGCGCTACAGCCCCGTCAGGCGAGCGGCTTTAGCGCCGGCAATAAGCCCACAAACACAACTGCTGCAGTGCCATGGTGGCCCCTGCCAAAGCCGTAATCTCGCTGACATCGTAAGGTGGCGCCACCTCAACCACATCCATGCCCACCAAATTGACACCCCGCAAGTTTTGTAAAAGCTGCAGAGCTTGGTGGGTAGAGAGCCCACCCACAACCGGTGTTCCCGTACCCGGAGCGAAACTCGGGTCGAGACAATCGATATCGAAAGTGAGGTAGCAGGGTCTGTCACCCACGATACCTCTTACCTGCTGCGCAATAGCAACCGCACCTTGCTCATGCACCGTGGGGCCATCAAAAATATTAAAACCCATGGTCGATTCGTTGTAAGTACGCAGGCCTATTTGGGCCGAATGCTCAGGCACCACTAACCCCTCTTTGGCGGCATGATAAAACATGGTGCCGTGGTCAATGCGTGGGCCGTCGTCTTCCCAGGTATCGGAGTGGGCGTCGAAGTGAATCAGCGCCAGAGGGCCATATTTTTCCGCGTGGGCCCGCAACAGGGGGTACGACACAAAGTGGTCGCCACCGAGTGACAACAAGGCCGTGTCAGTCGCCAAAATATCCCGGGCCTGCTGATAAATTTGCTCGGGTACTTTGTCCGGGGTCCCGGCATCGAAGGGGCAGTCGCCGTAATCAACAATCGCGAGTTCTTCCAGAGGCGAAAAATCCCACCCCTGAACCTGATTCTCCCAAGACAAGCTCGCAGAGGCGGTACGAATGCCCCTTGGCCCTAACCGAGTTCCAGCACGGTTGGTGGTCGCAAGGTCAAAGGGCACACCGAGAACCGCAACGTCGACCCCGGACAGATCACGGGAGTAGCGACGGCGCATAAAACTGGTAATGCCACCGTAGGTCGACTCGTCTTGAACTCCTTTTAGGCTCTCACGAGTCATGGCGAAATCTGTTTCTAACGACATTTGGGTCGGCACCTCTTAGGGGATTAAAACTCAGTAGCTCATGTTCCCGGTAACGGTAACGAGAGCAATATCGCGCTTTTGCCCTTCGCTGTCACTAACAACCGGCCGCGACCCCTCTTTACGAATCCGACCCGCTCACAGAAGGCTCAGTTACCGAGGCGAGGATTGGCGTCATTCGCTATTTTGAGCAGCGGCTCCAAGGGCTAGAGCCTCATAAAGGCGTCTATCTGAGGTGCCGCTTGGGTTATCGAACAGGCTCCACGCCCATTTCTAAGTGGAGCTCATCACCCCGCCATGGGTTAGCACGGGCAACCGCCTCATTGAGTGAAACACCGAGTCCTGGCTCGGTAGAGGGAATCACGTATCCCGCCTCCCACATAACAGGCGTATTGAGTAACTCCGCCTGAAAGCCGCCCCAGGTTTCAATACCTTCGAGTATTAGGAAATTCGGCGAACAGGTGGCCAACTGAATGTTAGCCGCCCCCACAATCGGGCCACAGTACATATGAGGCGCAAGCTGGGCGTAGTGCACCTCGGCTAATGCCGCTATTTTTTTGGCCTCCAACAGGCCGCCAACACGCCCGAGGTTAAGCTGCAAAATCGAAGCGGCACCGTCTTCTAAGACCCTGGCAAATTCGTACTTGGTGCAAAGGCGCTCACCCGTAGCCACCGGAATAGAGGTTGCTCGAGCCACACGAGCCATGGCCGCGGTATTTTCAGGAGGCGTGGGCTCTTCGAACCAAAGGGGGTCGTAGGGCTCGAGTCGCTTAGCGAGCCGAATAGCCCCGGCCGGAGAAAATTGTCCGTGAGTGCCAAACAACAAATCGACATCGGGGCCCACCGCCTCCCGAATACGGCGAGTAAACTTTTCAGAGCGGTCTAGTTCCTGCCCCGTAGGCATGCCTCCGTCAAAAATCGTGTACGGACCGGCAGGATCAAATTTAACCGCAGTAAAACCTTGCTTCACGTAATCAAGCGCACGCTGTGCCGCCCTATCGGGGTTAACATAAACATTATCCGTGTCGCCGGGTTCGGGATAAACGTCACCCGAAGAAGGGTAAATATAGGTGTAGCTGCGCAGGCGCTCATGAACCTTTCCACCCAATAGCTCATAAACCGGTTTATCACAGGCCTTGCCAACAATGTCCCAGCAAGCCATTTCCAAGGCAGACAGAACGCTGACCAACGAGACGTCAGGACGCAGGTTGTAGCCCGCACCGTAGATTCGACGCCAAAGCCTCTCAATATGAAAAGGGTCGTGACCAACGACAAACCGCTCTGCGGTATCTCTGAGCATCACTTCGACCGTTTCGGCACTAAAAGTGGCGCAGTAGACTTCGCCATAACCGACAATGCCCGTATCGGTTACC
This sequence comes from Halieaceae bacterium, assembly GCA_009886815.1. Taxonomy (GTDB): domain Bacteria; phylum Pseudomonadota; class Gammaproteobacteria; order Pseudomonadales; family Halieaceae; genus Luminiphilus. The sequence continues at coordinate 10,623 of QXYP01000023.1, read as the reverse complement.
AGCTTCACAAAAATAAAATAACGCCCACCAAAGCGTGGGGGTGGGTTGCCAACGACGAAAGTTTCGAACTCTTTAATCACCATTAAAAAATGACCACGTTACGTAATGCCTCGCCCCGTTTGACCGAAGCAATGGCTTCATTAATTTCCTCTAATGCGTACCGCCCACTGATCATCTGATCCAGCTTGAGCTCACCGCTCTGGTACAAAGCCGCTAACTTAGGAATGTCGCGCTTCACCGACCCTGACCCCATCTTAGATCCCAGAACAGACTGACCTCGAGCTGCCAACTCGCCGGGGTCATACTGTGCCATAACACCCGATGCTGGCATTCCAACAATAACAGCAGTGCCAGACTTCCCCAGCAAATTGACTGACAGCTCAATGGCCGCCTTCGCACCCACAGTGACAAATACATAGTCAACGCCGCGACCACCTGTCAGTGCAATAACCTGCTCGATACAGTCTTTTTCAGCGCTATTAACAGCGTGTGTCGCTCCGAACTGCTGGGCAAGCTCCAACTTTTCATCGAGCAAATCGAGCGCAATAACCTGTGAGGCACCGGCATGAACCGCACCCTGAATGCTGTTAATCCCGACACCGCCGCAGCCTATGACAGCTACCGTACTACCCGCCTTGACCTGCGCCGTATTAACCACCGCACCAAAACCCGTCAGTACACCGCAGGCTAAAATTGATGCAACGTCCAATGGAATATCCTCGGGAATGACACAAACCTGACTTTGCTCTACAACCACCTGCTCAGCAAAAGCGCCGCTGTTAAGCCCTTGGGACACAACTTGGCCGCTGCTATCCGATAATGGGCTTTGCTGGTCTAAAGGAAAAACACCGTCGCACTGGGTTTCAATTGACTGATTACAATAGTGACAACTGCCGCAAGAGCGAATAAGTGTTACCACCACAGGATCCCCCGGCTTCAAACCTGTGACGCCTGGGCCGATTGATGCCACGATACCTGCGGCCTCGTGACCGTACACTGCGGGTAAATCACCACCCCAACCGCCATCCACTAAAATGACATCGCTGTGACAAATGGCGCAAGCGGTTAACCGAACCTTGACCTCACCCGCGCCGGGCTCTGCAATATCGACATCTTCAATGGTTAAAGGGCGCCCAAAAGCCCGACAAACTGCCGCTTTCATTTTTCGTTTTCCTTAGGCGTTGAATCCAGTAATTTACGCACTTTAACGTACTGAAGTTATCAATTTTTTTATTGGCTAGAAGGATAACACCGCCATGCGAGTAGGATTTATTGGATTGGGTAATGTGGGATCAAAGCTGGCGGGTAGCCTGCTCCGCAATGACATTCCCTTAATCGTTCGCGATCTCGATCAGGCGCTGGCACAACCGTTTCTGGACGGCGGCGCGCAATGGGCCAACTCCCCTGCTGAAATGGCAGAAGCCGCTGACGTGATCATTACCTGTTTGCCGAGCCCAAAGGCCTGCGCGGAGGTTATGGAGGCCAAAGACGGGGTGATTGCCGGCCTAAAACCCGGGAAAATATGGATAGAAATGAGCACCACCGACTACCGTGAGGTGCAGCGCTTGGGGCACAAGGTCGCGCAGACTGGTGCAGCCCCCGCTGACTGCCCGGTTTCTGGTGGCTGTCATCGTGCCGCCACCGGCAACATCGCCATTTTGGCGGGCTGTGAACGGCCGGTGTTCGAAAAAATCTTGCCGTTATTAACCGTGCTGGGGCGGCGGGTTTTACACAGTGGGTCCTTGGGCAGCGCATCGAAAATAAAGGTGATGACCAACTACCTGGCAACGGCCAATTTGGTCACCCTTTGTGAGGCGCTGGTGACGGCCCAACAGTCTGACCTCGACCTAGCCACCGTTTACGAAGCCATTCGCATTTCGTCGGGCAATTCCTTTGTCCATGAAACCGAAAGTCAGGTTATTTTAAATGGCAGTCGTGACATTAACTTCACCATGGACCTGGTATTAAAAGACATCGGCCTATTTCAAAGCATGGCCGACCAGGCCGGCGTACCTCTGGAAATCTCTCCCCAGCTGATCAAGATCTTTGAAGACGGACAGGCCAGGTTTGGTGAACGGGAGTGGTCGCCCAATATTATTCGACGTTTGGAGGAAGCCTGTGAGACGCAAGTGCTTGCAGAGGGCTTTCCCCCGGAAATGACTGATGACGAACCCGAGGAGCCGGGTTATGAAGTGGTACCGCCGGGCAAGGGCAATAGCGCCTATGAGTGAAGGCACCTCGCCACCTATGGGCTATTCCTACCCTATAAGCGCGAGTACGCAAATCAGCGAGTTTGTTAAGGTAGGCCCAACAGATACGGCACCTCTATCTCTGACTTAGGATCTATGACCCCATGAGAAATATCTTTCACACCTTATTACTGACCGGCGTAGTACTGGTCTCCCCGCTAATTGCCAGCGCTAATAGCGACCAGACCGCGGGAGCTTGGTTTAAGAATTCTTACGGTCCCTTATGGGCAGACACCCCCTATCAAGATATTGAAGCGATTTTGACGCACTACCATAGCGAGATCGTGACTCATGGCTCGGACGGCTCGCTCAGCACCACGCCCAGCCGGGAATGGCTTACAGCCCCCATGGACAGCTGGCGGGAAGAAGGCTGGGTTCGAGCCGAGCTAACCGACATGACCGCAACAACGATCAACGCCACAACTTCTGGCGTGATGACGGTTTGGACCGACTACTACGCAGGTGATGTTACCGAAACAAGCTGCGGCTGGTATTTGGTGGATGCGATCAACGGCGAATGGAAAATCACCCATTACGCCGACACGCCCTGCTCCTAATTTAGCAGCAGAAAAACAGCGAGACCTTTACGATCGAAGTGACTACTTTTTAAAACCTGATTAAAACGAGGATCGACCAGTGACACGGAAGACCGATAAGCAGTTGGGCATGCATCGCGCCATTACACGCAGGGATTTCGTTCAGGGCAGCAGCCTAGCAGTGCTGGGCGCTGTCACCTCGGGTGCTATTAGTGTCACCACAACGGCGGCAGAAAACACAGCCTCAGCACTTTCAACTGACGGTTATTACCCGCCGACCAAAACGGGGATGCGAGGCTCTCATAACGGGGCCTATGAGGTGGCCCATGCTCTGGCGAGACAGGGTGCACGCTTTGATAACCCCATAGAAACCGAAGAGGAATTCGACCTTGTGGTGGTGGGTGCTGGCATCTCGGGCCTTGCGGCCGCGCACTACTATCAAGAGCGCTTTGGCAAAGATGCCCGTATTTTACTGCTAGACAACCACGATGACTTTGGCGGGCATGCCAAACGCAATGAGTTTCACCAAGGCGGCAGCATGGTGCTGTCACTGGGAGGCACCCACAACCTTGAGTGGTGGCAATTTAGTGACACCGTAAAAGGGTTTATGGATGCGTTTGGTGTTGATGTAAAAGCCATGCGTAAAAATATGGACTTTACCTACGGTCATGACGCCCCCAATAGCCCGGCCATGTGGTTTGACGAAGACACTTATGGCGTTAATCGTCTCGTGTCCAACCTCGATCTCAACGAACAGCTGACGCCCGAGGTGATTGACCAAATCCCCATTTCTGAAGCCGGCCGGGAATCGCTCAAGGCCTTTTATGGCCGCCGCGACAACCTGCTGTCGGAGCTCAGCGAATCTGAGACCGACGCGCTACTGTCTAGCATTAGCTATCCTGACTTTTTACGACAGTATGGTGGCCTTACCGAAGACGCCGTACAGCTGTTCGATAAAAAAGTGCACGGCTCCTGGGGTATTGAGATGCGCGCACTGTCTGCCAACGATGCGCTTTGGGAGGAAAACCCCGGCCTGCATTTACTCGGTAAAGACTGGTCTTACGAAGGCCGTGATTATCCCGCCGCGCTGTGGCCCGACGGCAATGCCAGCTTGGTACGCCTCATGGTGGCGGGCCTGCTGCCCCACGTTGCACCGAACGTTACCCCGGACAACGTGGCACTCGCCAAATTTAACTACGGCGCCCTTGATGAACCCGAGCAGCCGGTGCGGCTGCGCCTCAATGCCACCGTCGTCAACGCAGAAAATACCGAGACGGGGGCAAGCGTCACTTATGCCGAGGGGGGGCTTCTCAAGAGAGTCGCAACAAAACATGCCGTCCTTGCCTGTTACCACAGCGTGATTCCCCATCTGTGCCCGTCGCTATCTGAACAGCAAAAAGACGCGCTCAAGTATCAGGTGAAAATACCGCTGATACTCACCAACGTACTGATTCGCAATACCAATGCCCTCGACAAACTGGGCGTTGATGGTATTGATTGCCCCGGTCGCCTCCATGCACGCTTGTTCTTATTTAAGGGCATTAATAATGGCGGCTACGAACACGACGCGGACGATTCTGGGCCAGTATCACTGGTATTTTGGGGTTCTGTATCGCCCCCCGACAACGCCATTGATCTCAAGAGCCAGTTGCGTGCATCGCGGCAGAAGCTGCTCGATTTGTCCTTTGAAGATTTTGAGCGGGAAGTGCGCACCGTCCTCAATGACCTGTTAGGCCCCGAAGGCTTTGACGTTAATGAAGACATATTGGCCATTACCGTCAACCGTTGGCCCCACGGCTACGCCTATGAGTATATGGATTTGTGGGATCCTGATTGGGCGGAGGGAGAGGCCCCCCATGAAATCGCTAGGCAGCCCTTTGGCGCTATTGCCATTGCCAACTCCGATGCGGGGGCGTCGGCCTATACCCATGTCGCCATTGATGAAGCCTACCGGGCCATTAGTGAATTGCCCAATCAGACAGCAGCAGTGGCTAAAGGTTAAAACGGCAGCCTTGAAAGCACCCAGCGATACAAACAATCGTCGAGGCCAAAAGTAACGCAACTGTTGTAGGCAAAAACCTTTGCTAGTGGCACAGCCTGCGCGGGTACCAATGCAACCTGCAAGGCTCGATTGCGAAGGTGGCACTTTAGCCTGTTGCCGACGCACAAACTTGTGCAGATTAAACTGACCACGGGATAACCCGTTTATACTTACGCGACGCCAATCAGCCGCACAAAATTCAAGGATTCATCATGGAGTTTCTCTATCCCCCAATAGAACCGCGACATCACGGTTGGCTAGACGTGGGCGACGGCCATGAAATCTATTTTGAGGAGTCGGGCAACCCCGATGGCAAGCCCTGCGTCTTCGTACACGGCGGTCCGGGAGGCGGGTCATCGCCCGAAGGTCGGCAATTTTTTGATCCCGAGCGGTATCGAATTATCGTGTTTGACCAGCGGGGCTGCGGTCGGTCACGTCCCCATGCCTCACTAGAGGCCAACACGACTTGGCATTTGGTGTCCGACATAGAGCGGCTACGGGAATCCCTGAATATTAAGCAATGGCTAGTATTTGGCGGATCATGGGGAAGCACCCTCGCCCTCGCCTATGCACAAACGCATCCAGAAGCCGTCACCGAGCTGGTCCTGCGCGGTATTTTTCTATTACGTCCGCAAGAGATTCACTGGTTTTATCAAGAGGGTGCCAGCGCGCTGTACCCCGACACCTGGCAAAATTATTTGGCACCGATCCCCGAAGCTGAACGCGGCAATTTGCTGCAAGCCTTCCATAAACGCCTAACCAGCGACGATGAGGCGACACGCCTAGCCGCGGCCCGAGCCTGGTCGGTATGGGAAGCTTCGGCAAGCTTTCTGATTCAAAATCAGGACTTCATGGAGAAGCTTGATGCTCCCGATGCGGCCCTCGCCATGGCCCGCATTGAGTGTCACTACTTTATTAACGACGGTTTCTTCGACTCCCCCAATGAGCTGCTGGAAAATATCGATCGCATACGCCACATACCCACGGTGATTGTGCAGGGGCGTTACGACGTTGTGTGCCCCCCCGTAACCGCCTGGGATTTGCACAACGCCTGGCCCGAAGCCGAGTTTAATCTCATACCCAATGCTGGGCATTCGGCCTTCGACCCCGCCAATACCCAAGCCCTGGTGGCGGCAACTGACGGATTTGCTGCCTAAACCCAACGCGGTGGTCCAGAGCTTCTCTCAACCAGCCCCGGCCCTTTACTTGCGGCAGGGCTGAGCTCACTTTTAGCTTTTAGACCCGTATTTACAACGACACACCGGCTTCTCATGAGCTGCCACCTTGGCGCGGCCTATTCGTGCAGCATATACATAGGCGCCGACATAGGCGCCGCCCCAGCAACTGCGAATACTCAGCAATCTCGCGCATGGCTGACTCTAGGGCCCTTCAAATAAAGCACTGTGGTATTCTCTCTTTTTTCAAATTGAGTCCGAATATGCGCATTTTTAAGCGAATTGCCATTGGCGCCCTGTTACTGGTTATCACTGTTACCACAGGCGCTGCCTTCTGGTTCTGGATTACCCCCGTGGGCGTTAACAACTACGTCAACAAAGTATCGCTGCAACTGGCTACTGATTCCCCGGAGTTACTCACCAGCATTGGCCTTATCGATAACACCTTTCTTGATTTCCACAGTGGCAAATTGAGTGACTACACGCAGGCCGGTGAGGATGAATCTCTCGAGACCCTGAGGCAGGCTCGAGCAGGGCTTGATGCCTATGGACCCGAAGGCCTTGAGGGACAGGAGCTGCTGAGCTGGCAAATCGCTGCCTGGTTCTTCGACGATATACTGCGGCAATCGGAGCGAGAATACAGTGGTTACCGCATTAACCAGCTGAGCGGCGTTACCGTAAACCTGCCCGAATTTCTCACCGACACCCACGCCATTATCGACCAGCGCAGCGCCGAGCGTTATGTAGCGCGCCTGAAAGAGTTTGGCCGTGTACTGCGCGAAAGTCGCGAGCGCGTGATCGATGACCGTGACCATGGCGTGGTACCCCCCGACTTTATTATCGAAAGTGCTCTGGTTGGTATGCGTAAATTCGTCGCGGGCGGCGTCTCGGAAAATATTCTTATCACCTCTTTACCCGAGCGCTTAGCCTCAGTAGAGGAACTTGATGACGACAGCCGAGCCCAGCTTCAGGCCGCGGCCGAAGCGGTTGTGAGCGAAGCTGTGATTCCAGGCTACGAGGGCATTATTGCCCTCTTTGAAGACATGGCCCTAACGGCTAATCACGATGCCGGGGTTTGGCGTTTGCCCGACGGCGAAGCCATTTATAAAGACCGACTGCTTTCGAGTACCTCTACCGATTACAGTCCCGAAGAGATTCACAATACCGGGCTCGCCGAGGTGGCCCGCATTGCTATTGAAATGCACGCCATTATGGATGCCCAAGGCGTGCCCGAGGGTGCTCTGGGCGAGCGCGTGCAGGTGGTTATGGAGGACCCCAGCCAACAGTTTCCTAATACCGACGAAGGTCGCGAGGAGATGATCGCGTACCTAAAGGCCTTCGATGCCAAGGTATTGGCCCAGGCTGACCAGTTTTTTATTACCATTCCGCCCCAGCCCCTGGACATTATTAGAGTGGCTCCTGAAAGAGAGGACGCCTCACCCGGTGGCTATTACAGTGGGCCAGCTCTCGATGGTTCACGGCCAGGCCGGTTTTATATCAACCTGAAAGATACCGCTGACAACCCGCGCTGGAAGCTGCCCACCCTAATGATTCACGAGGGCTCTCCGGGTCACCACTTTCAAATATCTGCGGCACAACTGATTGAAGACGTGCCCATGCTGCGCAAGCTGTCACCCTTTACGGCGTTTGCAGAAGGCTGGGCACTGTATTCGGAACGCATTGCCAAAACCGATATGGGCCTATATGACGATGACCCCCTCGGTGATTTGGGACGCCTTCAGGCCGAGATGTTTCGTGCCGTGCGGTTGGTTGTAGATACCGGCCTGCACGCCAAACGCTGGAGCCGTGAAAAAGCCATTGAGTACATGGTGACCAATACGGGCATGACCGAAGACGAGGTCACCCGCGAGATTGAACGCTATGTGGTGATACCGGGCCAGGCAACCGCTTACAAAACCGGGCAGATGGCCCTGCTCGATTTGCGTGCCGAAGCCGAGGCCCAGTTGGGTGACCGTTTTGACGTGCGAGAGTTTCATGAGCTGGTGCTCATGAATGGCGCGATGCCCCTGGCCCTGCTGCGTGAGCAGGTGGAAAACTGGATCGCGCAACAAGCCGGCTCCTAAAAGCCCGACACCGCGAACAATGTCATGGTCTACCCAAGTAGGCCATGGCTGACCTTTGTCATCGCCTAGGGTTTTACAAATGACTGAGGGACATTTAATCTCTACGGCCTGTACAATTTAACAGCGCCACATTCTTAAAAGAGGGCAACGCCATGACTGCATCTGAACCCCAACTCACCACCGCTGATGTACTGACACAACTCAACGCCACTCTGAACAGCCAGAAACAGAGCTATCTCGCCGAGGGCGCTGTCAGTGCCGAGGTGCGCATGGATCGACTCGATCGTGCTCTCGATATTTTGGTGCGTCACGCCGAGCGTATTAGTGAAGCCATGAACGCTGACTTCGTTTGCCGCCCTCGACAGATCAATATGATGACCGACGTCGCCGGGTCTATCGATTGCATTAAGCACAACAAAAAGCACCTCAAGCGCTGGATGAAATCTGAATCACGACCCAGCAAGTTTCCACTGGGCCTACTGGGCAGCCGCTCAAAGATTGAGTATCAACCCAAAGGTGTCGTGGGCATTATCGCCCCCTGGAACTTCCCCGTTGCCATGGTGTTTGAACCCCTGGCCAGCATTTTGGCGGCGGGCAACCGTGCCATGATTAAGCCTTCAGAATTCACGCCACAAACCGCCAACTTACTGGCTGAAATTATTGCTGAAGCCTTTGACCCCGATGAAGTGACCGTGATTACCGGCGGGCCCGATGTGGGCCAGGCATTTTCATCGCTGCCTTTTGACCACATGATCTTCACCGGCGCTACGAGCATTGCCAAGCACATTATGGCGGCTGCGGCGAAGAACCTGGTGCCTGTGACCCTAGAGCTAGGGGGCAAGTCGCCTACCGTGATCTCTCGCAGCGCCGACCTCGCGCTGAGTCTCGAGCGAATTATGAGCGGCAAGTGTCTCAATGCCGGCCAGATCTGTATTGCCCCCGACTACCTTATGGTGCCCGAGGAGTCTCTGGATGAAGTCATTAAAATCACGCAGTCAGTGGTGGAGCAAATGTACCCCACCCTCCTTGATAACCCGCAGTACACGTCGGTCATTAACCAGCGCCACCACGACCGACTGTCGGGCTACCTTGCCGACGCTGAAAGCCAGGGCCTGCAAGTGATTCCCATAAACCCGGCAGATGAGTCCTTTGAGACATCGAAGAGCATGAAGATTCCGCCGACCATGGTGATTAACCCCACAGATGACGCCCAGTGTATGCAGGAAGAAATGTTTGGCCCGATTTTGCCGATCGTGACGTATCGCAGCTTTGACGACACCATTGACTACATCAACAGCCACCCCCGCCCCTTGGCGGCTTATTACTTTGGCACTGATGCCGCCGAGGAAGAGAACTTCCTCAAGCGCACCACCTCCGGGGGCGCCTGCGTTAACGACGTCATGTTCCACATGCTGCAGAAAGACCTGCCCTTTGGCGGCGTCGGCCCCAGCGGCATGGGGGCTTACCACGGCATTGAAGGCTTTAAGACCTTCAGCCACGCCAAGTCGGTGTATAAGCAAACCTTGTCCTTTAATGTTTCGAAGCTCGGTGGTTTCCTTCCCCCTTATGGCGACGCCGCTGAAAAAGCGATTAAAGCTCAGGTTAAGCGCTAAGCCGCTGCCTCTACCGGTGCTATCACTCGTTGTCACTGGGGCCAGTTCGCTGGCCCCAATAGCAGGAGCCCTCCATGGCTGAACTGAAACGTCGCGCGGTTACTGACGCGCAAAAGCAGTTTCGCAGGCAAGAAATACTCGACGGGGCTCGGGCCTATTTTGAAGCCGCAGGCTATGAAGGGTTTACCATGACCCAACTGGCCACTCGGCTGGGCATTGTTAAAGGCACGCTGTATCTGTATTTCCCCACCAAGGAGGCGATTATCCTGGCGCTGTACGCCCGGGCCCTCGAGGACTGGTGCGAGGTGATGAAGGTGAAGCTGGCGTCGCCAATAGCCGGCGACGACTTTATCCAGCTGTTCTATGACACCGCCATCGCCGACCCCATACTGATACCCATACTGACGCGACTTGAACATGTGATTGAACACAACATATCGGTTGAACTGCTGGTAGAAGCCAAGCGTCACTTTCAAGCCTGCTTCGCGGGTATTGCCGACAAAACACAAAGCGCCCTTGGCCTGGCACCGGAACAAGCCCGTGAACTCATCTTGACCTTGGGGGTATTGCTCTCGGGAGCATCCCAAAGTGATCAGGGTCCATCGCTGGAGGGAGAGGTGCTACCCCAAGACGTGCTTGAATTTATCGACAGCCTGTCTTCCCAGCGCATTTTTGTCACCAACGGCCGGCGCATTCTTGCGGGCATTCGTCGCGGTCAGTAAGTCCTTGATCTGCGCATCTCACTGCAGAGCTAACGCACCTCGACATTACTGCGCTCATTCTGCAAGGGCCGTTGAAGTCACGCCGAGACAGCCCACAGTTACCACCACTTTAAGACCGGCTTTAGACTGGGCGTGAATACCTTGCCCACCTTTTTCCCACTTAACCCCCGGAGACTGCTATGACCGTAAACCGACAGTGGCTA
>QXYP01000229.1:4089-14040 GCA_009886815.1 Halieaceae bacterium | reverse complement strand
TTATAACATTGTCGAAATCCAAAGTGCAGAGGCTATAGATCAGGCCCCCTATGATGCCTTGATCGTCGACCAACTTCTCAAGCCTAGTGATCTCGACGACATAGAGCTGCGCTTTGGTTCTATCAAAAAGATACTTGCCACCTCTATAAAGAGCCTCTCACCGCGGCTACATTCTCAGCAGTGGATTGGTCTGCACAGGCCCATTACAACGAGTAATCTCGAGGAAGCTTTATCCAGCGAGGTGACGCAACCTGCAGCGCCCGCAGTGTCTCTTCAAATAAACGCTGACGTATTGGTTGTTGAGGACAACAAGGTTAACCAGATTCTGGTTCAGGAAATCATGAAGTCTATGGGGCTGAAATCTAGCCTCGCGGAAAATGGGCTTGAAGCGGTCACGCTTTTCCGACGCCACCGGTTTGACTTGGTTCTCATGGATTGCCAAATGCCTGTGATGGATGGCTTTGAAGCTACCAAGCTTATTCGAGAGATTGAATCTGAGCGTGACTACCCACGCACGCCAATTATTGCGCTGACGGCAGCTGCTCGCGCTGAGGAGTACGAGCAGGCTTTGAGCTCTGGCATGGATGAGTTTATGACCAAACCTTTCAATGTCGCTCAGCTAGAAAACCGGATCGTTGCAACGCTTACACACAAAATCTCTAACGATACTGTCAGAGGGCCTGCTTCGGAGCACGCAGCAGTTCAAGGCCCCATTGATGAGAACGTTATAGATTCGATACTGGCGATTAACCCGGCCTCTGGCGGCGCGCTACTCGCTAAAGTCATTGCTTCCTTTAATGCACAGTTACCCATAAATCTCGCCAATCTGAGATCCTCGATAAACACCGAAGACCACGAGACGCTAAGACAACATGCCCATGCCCTTAAGTCTATGAGTGGCAACGTTGGTGCTAGGCAGCTAACAAAAGCACTGAATGACATTGAACAAGCCGCCGCTGTTGGCCAGGTCACATTGTCAGAAGAGGATTATGAAGATATCGAAGAGCTGGCCAGGAATGCCGTAGAGGCTCTGCAGCGCTGGACCTAAAGCCCCATCTCAAAAACGCCCAGCAGCTAAGCCCCCTTAAAAACAGGTGCGCGCCGCTCTTTCTGGGCCAACAAACCTTCCTTTAAGTCGTCTGATTCTGAACACATAAGTGCCAGCTCACGAGCTTCGTTAGCAACAACACTGCCCCGCTCTGCTTGCCGAATAATTTTTAACATGGCGGTCACTGCCAAAGGTGCACGCTGCGCCAACATCTTGGCGGTGAGTTCACTTTCGTTCATCAACTGATCACTGTGAATTAATCGATTAACGATCCCAAATTCAAGCATCTGTTTCGCAGAGAACTCCTCTGCCGCCACAAGAATCCGTTTGGCAAGATTCACTCCCAAGCGACTGACCATGCGCTCGATACCCTCAATGGGATAACACAGACCAATGGCTGAAGCGGGCACACGCATTATGATGTGGTCAGCCGCCAGTCTAAAATCACAAGACATCGCAAGCTCACACCCCCCTCCAAATACATTGCCGTTAACCACGCAAAGCGTGGGAATCGGTAAATCAGCTAACTCGTTAGTGACCTGCTGAAATTGGTCGCCATCTAACTCACCCGCACGGATTTGTTGCAAATCGGCGCCCGCACAAAATATGGAGCCTGATGCAGAGGTAATCACCAGCACCCGAGTCTCGGGTTTCAAGGCAGCTAATGCCTTCTGAATACCAGACAACTCATCGCGACCCAGGGCGTTACGGCGATCCGGTCGATTAAATTGTAGGGTCGCAATACCCGCTTCCTGCTCAAATAAAATAGTCGATGTCATATCGAGACAAGCTCCTTCCGCTGCAGCTATCCAGTTTAGGGGGCATTACGGTCGAAATAAAACACTCTTACATGGACACGGACAAAAAAAATACTTAAAGTTCAAAAAATCGAATCTTGCGAATAACTTTATTTTGACAACTGTCACCGACAACGGATCGCCCTTCAATCGCGGAATACAGCACGAGGCTAAACACGGTGCAATATTGTCGAGGGCGGCAAAGCTTTTCAATACAAAAGGCGCCCGATCCACCACCCTGAGCGACGTTGCCGACAAACTAGGGCTAACCAAAACAAGCCTCTATTACTATGTAAAAACCAAAGAAGACCTGATCTATCAATGCTATGACGCGGCCATGCGTCAAGCGCACAAAACCCTAGACCAAGTCGAACAAACTACTGACGACCCCCTGGAGAGAATTTTGCTCTTCATGGAAGAGAATATCTCCATCATCCTCAAGGCACTCTCTGGTCATGGCGACTATTACGCTGCGCCTCTGGAGTTTGCCTCGCTGAAAGACGAACACCGGGAAGCACTGAGCCAAGAATACCTGCGCATGTTCATTCGGATTCGCTCTTACATACGCGACGGCATTGAAAGCAATGTTATACGGCCCTGCCACTCCACCGCCACAGCGAGGGCATTGATTGGAGCGCTGGACTGGTCTTTTTACTGGCTATACGAAATGCCCCGGGAAGATGCCGTATTAGCGGGCTCCGCCCTGCGAAATATTGTGAAGCACGGTCTGTTTGCAGCTGACGGTCAGTACCGGCCAACCGATCATGTGCTTAGTGCTGAAGGGGTTGTTCCCGCAAAAGGCTTTGACCGTGAAGCCCAAAACCGACTTAAGCAAGAAGCTTTCTTTAAGGCTGGAACGCGCTTTTTCAACCGCAAGGGCTTTAACGGCACATCCCTCGATGAAATCGCCGAACATCTGCAGGTCTCAAAGGGTGCCTTTTACTACCATTTTACGAATAAGGAAGCACTGCTCACCCAATGTTATGAGCACTCGCTAGATTTAACCGACGCCATTTACACAGACATTCGAAAAAGCACCATGTCTGCGCCACAAAAGCTCGATACTGCTTGCCGCCAAGTGTTCCATATTCAAAACTCCGACCTTGGCCCCCTGATCCGTTACAACACCATCACAGCATTACCGCCACCCATTCGCAGACGTGTTCTTGTTCGTACTCAAGCCACCAGTAACAATCTGGGACAATTTATCCGCGAGGGCCAGGGGACAGGAGAATTCCGAAATGTAGATGCCGCCATCATGCAAAATATGCTGGAAGGTGCAGTGAACGCAGCCATGGATATCAGTGACTGGCGACGTGTTGATGATATCGATCAAACGGCCGTCGAGTATTTCGATGTTTTCTACTTTGGCTTAGCCAAGCCTGCCAACTAAGTCTGCGCCAAGGAGATACCGGTGCGAAATTTTCAAGACGTCATGGACTTAATCAAGCCCGAGCAAGTGGGCCGTTATTGGTTCAGAGGGCACAGTCCCACACCACAACCTAGAATTTTTGGTGGTCAGGTTTTGGCTCAGTGCCTTTTAGCCGCCAACGACACCGTCGACAGCGCCCTTATGGCTCACTCGATGCACGCCTACTTTTTACGGGCCGGCGACTCCACCATTCCCATTGAGTTTGACGTGGACCCCATCCGTGATGGTCGCTCCTTTGCTACGCGCCGAGTCGTTGCCCGACAAAAAGGTGAAGCCATTTTTAACACTTCAATTAGCTATCAGATCACCGAGGCGGGCTTTACTCACAGCGAAAAAATGCCGCTAGTACCCTCACCGGAAGAAGCGGAGGCTCTAAACCTTGGGCCCAAGTACAAAAGCTTCAGCGATATGTATCAGATTGATCGGGTTCGAATTACGGCGCGCAGCGGGCAGCCCCAGCAGAAGCAGCAAAATTGGTTCAAGGCCTCAGGTCATTTGCAAGAAGATCCAAGATTGCATCAGGCGGCACTCGCACTGATTTCTGATTGCGCCCTGCTAGGCACCAGTTTTTACCCCCAAGGCATGCAGGACTGGGATATCAACCACATTGCCGCCAGTCTCGATCACGCTATATGGTTTCACGAGCCGGTCAATGTGACTGAGTTCTTACTGTATGAGTGCGATAGCCCTTGGGCCGGCAACGCACGGGGTTTCAATCGGGGCCAGTTTTGGAGCAAAGACGGCACACTCCTGGCCTCTACGACCCAGGAAGCGCTGGTGCGACCAAAGACGCATTAGCCCTAACGACTAATTAACGACTGACGTCATTTGCCGACCCAAACCCACCAGCTCAATAGCGCCATCGCGCAACTCAAAGGCATGGATCGACCCATTATCGGGCCAGCACTGGACCGTTTTGCTCGCTTGGCGACAATGAGCGACGACGGTGTTAATCACAAGAAAGTGGGTGAAAATAACCGTGGGCTCAACCAGCTCCTGCAAGGCGCTTGTAATACCCTCACGCCAACGCCACAGTGACTCACCCTGTTCGTCCCAGGTCTGGCGCATAAAGCCCTGTAGCCATATCTGGCGCTCCTCAAGGGGTACCGGCGCCTGAATCTCCTGAAAGGCATCATTAATGACAACGCCACGATTTAAGCGTGCCGCTAAGGGTGCCCCGGTTTCCTGTGCTCGCGCTTTTGGGCTACTCACCAAGGCCACATCTTGCGGAACGACAGACAGCAGCTGCGTTGCTGCCGCTTCAGCCTCAAGCAACCCTTTTTCACTGAGCCCAGGATTGCTGTGCTCTCCCCAACTGGCGGAGGCCTCACCATGCCGAACTAGCCACACTGCTGTCACCGGTAAGTCACCAGTGATTCTTGCAGCTGAGCAGACAGCAGCTGCAAATGCGCCGCGTCGTTAAAGTTCGACAGCGATACCCGTTTAGCGCTGTAAATAAATCGAGTAATTGAGCAGTTCATAACGGGTTCATAGAATTGGTAAAAACCGCTGTGGTCAGCACCCACAATCAACCCAACGGCCGTGGCAATCGTACCCCCCGAGGTGAAAACTGCGGTATTTTTACCCGCACCGACAGCGGTCATAATGTCTTTGAGCGCAGCCTGTACGCCGTCGCGATATACCGACCAGGGAGTAATGCCACAATCCGGGCAATCGGGACTCACCCACGCGTTGAAAACCGCATCGATAACTTTCTGATAATCCTTACTGCTCCCAAAACCTCGAGCCACGATTTCAGCAAGCACCGGATCGTTCTGAGTTAGCCCGGGTAAGAGTGCGCTTACCTGCTCCTCGTTATTAATCTCATTGAAGCGATCATCGGTTTGCAATTCACAGGGGTCGCCCAAGCCGGCAAGTATCCGAGCACCGGTTTCTTGTTGGCGAGATAACGTGCCAGCCAGTGCCGCATCGATTTTGAGACCAATGGTTGACAGAAACTGACCGGTTACGTCAGCTTGGCGTTGCCCCAGGGTAGAAAGTTGATCGTAGTTGTCTGAGCCAAAGGACGCCTGTCCATGGCGAATAAGATAAATCGAAGCCATTAGGCCCTGCTCTCCTCTTCTCTGGTGAACCGCATTACCCGTGGGTAAGGGTAAAAATCGTCGACGTGTCCGTCACGAATACGATCTTGCAAACCCGTCCAAAAACTCGCTTCATAAATATCGCTGTGACGGGCGTCAAAAGCCTTTCTTGCACGCTGATTGCCAGAAAAGAACAGCCGAAATTCTTCAGGGAAAACATCATTGGGCCCCACTGAATACCAGGGCCTGCTCGCCATTTCCTCATATTCATCTCGCGGTGGTGGAATGCGCCGGAAATTACACTCCAACAACGGCTGTATCTCATCATAGTCATAAAACACAACTCGACCGTGACGAGTCACCCCAAAGTTTTTCAGCAGCATGTCGCCAGGAAAAATATTAGCGGCCGCGAGCTCTTTGATCGACTTCCCGTAATCGTTCATGACTTCGTCGACATCCTCATCACTAGCATTCTGCAAATACAAATTGAGCGGCGTCATACGTCGCTCTACATAGCAGTGCTTAATAATGAGTGCGGTGCCACTAATCACCAGTTGTGAAGGACAGGTTTCGTACAGCTCCGCCATGAGTTCTTCGGAAAATCGTGACCGATCGAAAACAAGGTTATTGAACTCCTGCGTGTCGGCCATTCGACCCGCCCTATCCCAACGCTTTACCAAATTGTACTTATCCTTCACCAACTGATGAGTCACTTCTTTGGGCGGTGTGAAACGGTCTTTGATAATTTTGAACACAAACTCATAAGACGGCAGCGTAAATACGGTCATCACCATCCCCTTAATGCCAGGCGCGACAGTAAATTGATCTGTTGTCGCGCGCATGTGACGGTAGGCCGTGCGGTAGTAGTAGGTCTTGCCGTGTCGGTGGTGGCCAATAGCACTGTAAATTTCAGAAATATCTTTCTTGGGCATTAGCTGATGCAAAAACAACACGTACTGCGAGGGGATAGATGCATCGACCATGAAGTAACTTCGGGTGAAGCTAAACAACAGACTAACGCGATCTGAGCCAAATAAAATGGTGTCAATATAGACAGCTGGCGCCGCGGCATCGTGATTGTGAAGCATGGGAAGTACAAAGGGTATTTGTACTCCATCGGCGGCAATCCGCCCCACAATGTAGACCGCCTTGTTCCGGTAAAAGTGATGCTCTAGGGTGTGCAATTCAACCGTCGAGTTTGCTTTGCCTTCTACCTCACTGAGCTGGCCTTCAATGGCTGCCACAATAGATTCACAGTCACGCTCCAAATTTTCGTAAGGAATGTGAACAGCGTACTGCGAGAGCAGCGTTGCAACACTGTCGCGCAGATCACCACCAAATCGTTTAACAACACGCCGCACATCTACCGGCGGCATATCGCCTTGAGGAGAAAATACAAAAGCGTGTTCGTTGCGAATGCGGTGATGTCCAAACACGGAGTTGTAGATCGAATTGTAAAAGGTCTCTGCAATTTCAAAATTGGTCATGCCCCGAACCAATTCGACATACACAGCCCGGGTTTCCGTCCAAAAGGTAAAGTCTGAAATACGATCATCGGCAATGACGTTGACGTACTCTAGGGTTTCCAAGACCTTTTCTTTGTAGAGATCGATACGCCGTGTCGATATCTCTTGCATGATGCCCCATTCTGCAAGCTCGAAACGCGTGCGAGCCGCGAGCGTAATATTCTCGAACTCCGCAAAATACGCCGTAAAGCCGTTAAGAATGGTTCGCGCTAGGCGCGTTTGTTTGTCCACGATTAGATCCCTGTTTAGGGCGCACAGTGTAGGGTTCCCGCCTACCCCTTGCAATTTCAGTGGTGCAAAACCAAAAAACCCGCCAGAAAACGGCGGGTTTCTTTAGACCACCCTTAAATTTAGGCGGCGTAAGCCTTATCTATGTACTGCGCACGGTGATAGGTCGCATCACCAAAGGTCGTATTAATCATCATCAAACGCTTCGCGTAGTGGCCAATATCCAACTCGTCAGTAATTCCCATACCGCCGTGCATCTGGGTGGCCTCACCGTAGACGAGCTTGGCGTTTTTATCGATAAACACCTTCAATGCATGAATACTGGCTGCAGCGCTCGCAGGATCCTGCTTGTATTCGCAAACCACTTTAAACAGCAGCGACTTGGCCTGCTCATAGGCCATCATCGTGTCAACCATACGGTGCTGTAAGGATTGGAAAGAACCAATAGCCACACCAAACTGCTCGCGGGTTTTCGTGTATTCCAGCGTCTTAGCATTCAGGGTGCCCATGCAGCCCACAGCCTCAGCCATGAGCGCTATCGTGGCCTCTTGAATCATTGCCTCGACAGTAGCCATCGCAGTGCCCGCTTCACCCACCAAGGAATCGGCGTTTAAAGCGACGTCGGTAAACGTTATGTTGGCAACGCGCTGACCATCCATCATCGGATAGTCCACACGATTCACACCTTCAGCGTCCGCAGCTACGACAAATAAAGACAATCCGTCTCGATCCCACTGCTCACCCGATGTGCGCGCCAGCACGATCATCTGATTACAGTTAGCACCATTGAAAACAACCACCTTTTCGCCGTTGAGTACCCAGCCATCACCAGCAGCCTTCGCTTGGGTCAAACAGTCCGCAATTTCAAAGCGGCTCTGACGCTCGAGATAAGCAAAGGCACCCGAGGTTGAGCCCTCAATAATCGAAGGAATCCAGGCATTGCGCTGGGCCTCGTTACCGGCACGGGCAATCAGCCCACCAAACAAAACAACCGTTGGGAGGTATGGCTCGACCACGAGGCCCTTGCCAATCTCTTCCATAATTACCATGGTATCGACAATATTTCCGCCAAACCCACCGTCTTCCTCGGCAAATGGAATCGACAACCAACCGAGCTCAGCAAAGGTCTGCCATGCTTTGTCGCTCATACCAGTGTCTGAGGCAACAATCGCACGTCGGGTATCCCAGTCGTAATCGTCCTGAACAAAACGCGCGATTGAATCGCGAACCATTTGCTGCTCTTCTGAAAAATCAAAGTTCATAATCTTGTCCCCTCTGGACGTTTATTCCAGGCCCAGTACGTATTTAGCGATAATGTTCTTCTGAACTTCATTAGAACCGCCATAGATGGTGGACGCACGCCCGTACATATAATTTCGGAAAGCGTCATGGGCCCAACTGTGCCCCAGCACTTCAGGGTCCATACCGTTGGGCAAAACACCTTGATAATACGCCGCTGTTTCCATACGCAGCTCTTGCGTAGCCTGCTGCAGCTCGGTGCCCTTAATCTTCAAAAGCGACGACTCGGGGCCGGGAAAGCCACCGGCGGCCATTGCGGCGAGGGTGCGCAGCTCCGTAAATTCGAGTGCCATAAGTTCAATCTCAAGGTCCGCAACTTTGGCTTGGAAACCCGCATCGTCTAAAAGGCGCTTACCGCCATTCATCTCAGCAGAGGCCGCTTCCTTGATCAACCGAATATTGCGCTTGGACTGCGCCACGTCGGCAATACCGGTTCGCTCATGAGCCAGCAGCGCTTTGGCTACAGTCCAGCCCTTGTTGACTTCACCGACCACATTTTCAACTGGCACCCGCACATCACTAAACTCAACTTCATTGAGGCTGTGCTCGTTATCGATTGAGATAATGGGATTAATCTTGATACCCGGGGTCTTCATATCAACCAGGATGAAAGTAATACCTTCCTGCTTCTTACCTTCATTGCTGGTGCGAACCAAAACAAAAATCCAGTCGGCATATTGCGCATAGCTGGTCCAGATTTTGGCGCCGTTAATCACATAATGATCGCCATCGAGCTCAGCCTTCGTTTTTAAAGAGGCCAGGTCCGACCCGGAACCGGGCTCAGAATAGCCTTGGCACCACCAGGTGGTACTGTCGAGAACTCCTGGCAGAAATTTTTCTTTTTGTTCGGTCGTACCAAACTGGTAAATCATGGGACCGACCATGCCTATACCAAAAGGAATCACGCCAGGGATCCCACGCTCAGAGCGCTCAGTCTCGTAGATGTATTTTTGAGTTGGCGTCCAGCCCGTACCACCGTGCTCAACCGGCCAATTCGCGGCAATCCAGCCCTTCTTATAAAGTCGCTGCTGCCATTCAACAATAGCCTCTTTAAAGTTATCTCCGCGCAAACGGGAGACAAGCTCATCGTCAAACTGCTCGTCAAAAAAGCCACGAACCTCTTCTCGGAACGTCAATTCTTCGGGTGAAAACGCAATATCCATACGTGCCTCGCAATTATCTGTGCGGTGCTTACTTCAACACCACCTGCTTTTGAACCTTGAGTATGTTTTTCTACGCTGTGGAATGTAGGCAAATTAAGCGGGGATTGCAAGTGCCCTGTGACCTGCATAATTTTCAATGTAAGTTTCGTATTTCTCAGCGGGGGTACGCCACCCCGAACCGAGAGGCTGATTTTCAGCTAATTGGCAGTATAAAGGCCCGAACAGCGTTGAATGGCGTCGAAAACTGCTTTAAAAACTCTACGAGTGGCGGTGACCGACATACTCGGCTCCTACTCACCGAATACCACTACCCGCCTAATAAAGAATAGAAAAAAGCTTGCGCTGATATTCTGCAGCCAGTGGATCGCCCTTGCCAATCGTGGTCAGCGTGTCCAAATAAAGACGCTTCGCCTCGC
>QXYP01000229.1:0-4079 GCA_009886815.1 Halieaceae bacterium | reverse complement strand
ACGGTCAGCAAATGCTCCAGCGCCTCTTTATGGTGATCTGCTGCGCTAAGCTGCACCGCCAGCTGAACCCTAACCTGGTGATCGCTACTGTCTGCAGCAAGCTC
This sequence comes from Halieaceae bacterium, assembly GCA_009886815.1. Lineage (GTDB taxonomy): Bacteria > Pseudomonadota > Gammaproteobacteria > Pseudomonadales > Halieaceae > Luminiphilus. The sequence continues at coordinate 3,975 of QXYP01000229.1, read as the reverse complement.
TGCTTCTAACGCTTCAATCTCGGGGGATTTTCCCGCTGCACGCTTTAACTCAATTTGCGCTATCAACTGCTCGTGAAGCGCGTCTTGATCGACCAAACGCACCTCGGCGAGTACCGCCGCCGCATCATCAAGCCTGTTTGCCTCAATTAGAGCACCCGCGTAAGCCAGAGTGATCTCCTTAAGCTTATTGGAATCTTCCCAAGCGCCTCGCAGTAATGCCAGGGCACCGGCGGTATCTCCCGCATCTAATAAATCAGTAGCCTCCTCGATTTTCGCATTCCAAGGCGATGGCAAATGCTTTTCCAGCATTTCACGAACGGCAGACTCAGGTTGAGCGCCTGCAAACCCATCGATGGGCTGACCGTCCTTAATCACCATGACGGTAGGCAAACTTCTAACGCCCAACTGACTTGCCAACGCTTGCTGCTCGTCGGCATTAACTTTCGCCAATAAAAAAGCGCCTGCGTATTCTGCGGCTAACTTCTCCAAAATTGGCATGAGTTGCTTACAGGGTTCACACCAGTCAGCCCAAAAATCAACGACGACAGGCCTGTTTTGCGACTCTTCAATGAGCTGCTGCTGAGCATTGGTCTCGTCAATGTCTACGATATGCGCAACTGAATTCACGACTTAATTCTCCTTTAAACCCAGAACATCTTGCATGTCATACAAGCCGGGCTTTTGATTGTTTAACCAGACCGCAGCGCGAATCGCGCCCCTGGCAAAAGCCATTCTGGAGCTGGCCTTATGTGTAATTTCAAGGCGCTCACCCTGGGCCGCAAAAGTGACCGTATGCTCGCCGACAATATCTCCCGCGCGTATCGTTGAAAAGCCAATCGTCTCTCCTGCTCTCTCACCCGTTTGGCCTTCACGACCATAAACCGCCACTTCAGCCAGATTACGCCCGAGTGCTCCTGCTACCACTTCACCCATGGCAATCGCGGTGCCACTCGGGGCATCCACTTTATGCCGATGATGGGCCTCGCTAATTTCAATGTCGGCCTCCGCTCCCAAAATGGCCGCCGCCTGCGCTAAAAGCCTGTAGGCCAAATTCACTCCGGTAGAGAAATTTGAGGCCTGACATAGTGCTAAATTTTGTGTCGCCCCACGAAACTCCTCGGCTTGGGCAACCGTAAATCCCGTCGTACCCGAAACCAAAGACCGCCCTCGCTCCGCACAATACTGTGCGTTAACCACAGCCGCATCAGGAGGCGTAAAGTCGATCAAAACGTCAACCTCGTCGATAGCCACTCTTGCATCTTCGGAGAAAACAATTCCGGACGGGGACGCACCTAGCCAGACCCCGGTATCGACACCGCACAGCGCGTTGTCGGCACGGACAATGGCGGCGGTCAAAACCACATCGTGTTCACCAGCTGCTATGGCTTCGAGGAGCATGCGACCCATACGGCCCGATGCACCCGCGATACCCACCTTTATGCTCACTTAGTCATTCCGTCGAAAAACGATTTCACGCCTTCAAACCAACTCGACTGACGAGGGGATTGGCGATTGCCTCCCTCATTGAGCGTAGAGCGAAACTCTTGCAACAACTGCTTTTGCTGAGAACTAAGATTGACCGGCGTTTCCACAACAGCTCGGCACATCAAATCGCCAATAGGCCCGCCGCGCACCGGCAAAACACCCTTACCTCGCAAACGGAACATCTTTCCAGTTTGTGTCTCAGAAGGAATCTTGAGCTTCACCTTGCCATCGAGTGTTGGAACCTCTAATTCTCCGCCCAAAGCAGCGTCGACAAAATTAATCGGCACCTCGCAATACAAGTTGCGCCCATCTCGCTCAAAGAGGTTGTGCTGGCGCACCGCAATTTGAACGAATAAGTCACCGCTGGGACCACCCGATGGACCCGCCTCACCCTCACCGCTCAGCCGAATACGGTCGCCGGTATCGACTCCTGGTGGCACTTTGACCGACAGCGTTTTGGTTTTTTCTAACAGCCCCTGACCCCGACAATCGCGACAGGGATCCGAGATGGTTTTACCTTGGCCACGGCATTTGGGGCAAGTTTGCTGAACTTGGAAAAAGCCCTGCTGCATACGAACTTGCCCTGCACCACCACAGCTGCCACAGGTTACCGGCTTCGTGCCCGGCTTAGCGCCACTACCATCACAGGTATTGCAGTGCTGCAGTGTGGGTACTTTAATTTCTCGTGTCGCACCGCGAACCGCTTCCTCGAGGCTTACCTCCATGGTGTAGCGCAGATCAGAACCGCGTTGCGGGCCTTGTCGCCCGCCACCTCCAGCACCACCAAAAATATCGCCAAAAACGTCGCCAAAGATGTCACTGAAGCTGGAGCCGCCTTGAAAACCGCCACCCCCAGCGCCCTGCTCCAAGCCCGCGTGACCAAACTGGTCGTAGGCCGCGCGCTTTTCAGCGTTCATGAGCACGTCGTAGGCCTCGGTCGCCTCCTTAAATTTTGCGTCGGCGTCCTTGTCGTCTGGGTTGCGATCAGGGTGAAACTTCATCGCGATACGGCGGTATGCCTTCTTGACATCCTGATCGGATGTAGACCGATCAACCCCCAGTACCTCGTAATAATCACGCTTGGACATTGCTGCTTAGCCTGTAGTCACTAAAAGGGGATGGCACTCCCCATAAAAAAATACGCGGGCCTAAAAGAACCCGCGTTGAATTTACCATGTTACTCCCTTGTGCGGGCTGTGGGTTCGGCCCAGCTGCAATGCAGCCAGGCGCCTCCCTTATGGCTTGTCGTCTTCTTTCACTTCCTCGAACTCCGCGTCAACGACATCACCATCATCCGCAGATTCTGCTGAAGCACCTGCCTCGGCACCAGCACCTTCTGCCGCGCCTTCTGCCTCTTGAGCCGCATACATCTTTTGCGCTACTGGCCCGGTCGCTTCAGTGATCTTAGTCGTAGCGGCCTCGATTGCCTCTTTGTCATCGCCCTTCATGGCCTCTTCGGCCTCGGCAATGGCAGCTTCAATGGCTTCGCGCTCATCTACCGTTGAGTGCTCTCCCGCTTCTTCTAGCGTCTTGCGGGCAGCATGGATCATGCCGTCACAGCTGTTTCGAACAGTAATCATCTCCTCGAACTTCTTGTCGGCCTCTGCGTTGGCTTCGGCGTCTTGCACCATTTGCTCAATTTCGTCTTCTGAGAGACCGCCAGAGGCAGTAATGCGAATTGACTGCTCCTTACCTGTGGCTTTGTCCTTAGCCGAAACATTGAGAATACCGTTAGCATCAAGGTCAAAAGTGACCTCTACCTGAGGTACGCCTCGCGGTGCTGGCGGAATATCGGCAAGATCAAAACGGCCTAGCGACTTATTTTGAACCGCTTGCTTGCGCTCACCCTGAACCACGTGGATGGTTACCGCGGTCTGGTTGTCTTCTGCCGTTGAAAACACCTGAGATTTCTTGGTGGGAATCGTGGTGTTCTTTTCAATCAGAGGCGTTGCAACACTTCCCATGGTTTCAATACCCAAGGTTAGCGGTGTTACATCTAGCAGTAGAACGTCTTTGACATCACCGGCCAGAACAGCACCTTGTATCGAGGCACCCATCGCCACAGCCTCGTCAGGATTCACGTCCTTGCGGGGCTCCTTGCCAAAAAAGTCTGCCACTGTCGTTTGCACCATGGGCATACGCGTTTGCCCGCCCACCAAGATAACGTCTTGAATCTCAGAGGGTGACAGCCCAGCGTCTGCCAAAGCGGTCTTTACAGGCTCCAGTGAGCGCGTGACGAGCTCCTCCACCAGAGACTCAAGCTTAGATCTCGAAAGCTTGACCACCAGGTGCTTAGGCCCTGTGGCATCAGCCGTGATATAGGGCAGGTTAACTTCTGTCTGCTGCGAGCTAGACAGTTCGATTTTGGCTTTTTCAGCGGCCTCTTTAAGGCGCTGCAGCGCGAGGGGATCGCCATGAAGGTCGATGCCATTTTCACGTTTAAATTCATCGGCCAAATACTCGATGAGCCGAAGGTCAAAATCTTCGCCG
>QXYP01000228.1 GCA_009886815.1 Halieaceae bacterium | reverse complement strand
CGCCATAGTCGATGGCTAACACCAAAGTGGCTCCGGTATTCGCCGCGGTTGCCTCCTCACTTCGACCCATTAAACGCTGCAAACGAACGCTTAATCGATCGCGCCGACCGATAAAGCGCAGGCGAACGTTGTCACGCTGCAACTGCTCCACCTCTCGACGCAAATAATGGCAGAGTAACGCCATAAGAGCTCGGACCTCCGTTTCAGGCCTACCCCAGTTTTCGCTGCTGAAGGCAAACAAGGTCAGCACCTCGACGCCCTTCTGCTTGCAGGTTCTTAAGGCTGCACGAACGGCCTCTACCCCTGCCCGATGTCCCGCAGGTACAGGAAGCCCGCGGCGACTCGCCCAGCGTCCATTACCATCCATAATAATGGCGATATGGCGGGGTTCTGGCCGCCATTGAGTGAGATTGGATTCGAAGGGGTTATTCATCGCGTGGTGACCGCCTGGGCAGCAAACTCTCTCAAATTTCCATCAGGTCAGTTTCTTTCGCGGCCAAAGCTGCTTCAACCTTGGCAACAAAATTGTCCGTCAACTTCTGAATGACGTCCTGAGCACGTCGCTCGTCATCTTCGGAAATCTCTTTATCCTTCAGCAACTCCTTAAGCATGGCATTCGCATCACGCCGGGCACTGCGAATGGAAACCCGTCCAGCCTCTGCCTCTGCCTTGGCTTGTTTAATAAATCCACGCCGCGTTTCCTCTGTGAGCATGGGCATAGGAATTCGCATAACGTCCCCCGCTGTCGCAGGATTCAGGCCCAAGTCAGACTTCATAATGGCCTTTTCAATCGTGGGGGTCATGCTCTTGTCAAAAGCACTAACCGCCAATGTGCGAGCATCTTCGACCGTGATGTTTGCCAGCTGATTCAAGGGAGTGAGTGACCCATAATATTCAGCTTTAATGCCATCAAGAATACTAGGATGAGCCCGTCCTGTGCGGATCTTATTAAAATGCTGGCCCAAAGCATCCAAGGCCTTCACCATTCGTTCTTCAGTCTCAATGCGAATATCGTCGATCATGATTTTATTTCCTGTTTCCCAACGGCCTACCGGCCAAGACCACCTATCAGCTAATCAAAGTCCCTTCTGAGCCACCCCTAATAATACTGAGTAGGGCTCCACGCTGTGCCATATCGAAGACGCGAACGGGCAAATTGTGATCCCGGCACAAGCAGATTGCAGTCAGATCCATCACTTCCAACTTACGATCCAAGACCTGGTCAAAGGTGAGCTGATCAAAGCGCTCCGCTGACGCATCTTTCATGGGGTCCGCGCTGTAGACGCCGTCAACCTTTGTGGCTTTCAGAACGAGGTTGGCGTTAATTTCAATGCCGCGCAAACACGCTGCTGAATCGGTGGTAAAGAAAGGGTTGCCTGTTCCCGCCGTAAAGATAACGACATCGCCATTTGATAATGCGCGGATAGCTTTCCGACGGTCGTAGTGATCAACGACGCCGCTCATAGGAATGGCCGACATAACCTGGGTTGCGATATTGGAACGCTCGAGGGCATCTCGCAGCGCCAAGGCATTCATCACAGTAGCCAGCATGCCCATGTGATCGCCGGTCACCCTGTCTAGCCCTGCTTGCTGAAGCGCCTTGCCGCGAAACAGATTACCGCCACCAACCACCAGGCCAACCTGCACGCCAATCCCGACTAGCTGACCCACCTCGAGGGCAAGCTGGTCCAGCACTTTTGGATCTATCCCAAAAGCCTCTTCACCCGTGAGCGCCTCGCCACTGAGTTTGAGCAAAATACGTTTGACTATTTTTTCGCTGGCCACAGGCATCTCCTATCTCAAAACGTCCCTATCCTACCGGACACTTGAGTCGCACGTCAGGCCGTAAGTTCCCGACCTATGCTCACTAAGCGACTTATGACCAACAAAAAGTCGTTTGGTCGGCGTGTTGCGGCCCTTAACTGTCAAGGCCGACGCAAATTCACCCTTTCAGCTGAGCAGCCACTTCGTCAGCGAAGTCAACCTTATCTACCTCGATGCCCTCGCCAACTTCGAAACGCGAAAACGAGATCACCTCAGCATCGGCCGCCTTCACGAGCTGCCCTACCGTCATGTCGGGATCTTTAACGAAAGCCTGCTCTGAAAGACTGTTCTCGGCGAGATACTTTTTAATGCGCCCACCAATCATCTTTTCAATAATTTCCGCCGGCTTGCCAGACTCCTGTGCCTGTGCGGTAAAGATATCGCGCTCTTTTTCAATGAGTGCTTCGGGCATATCGGCGGGAGAGACCACCTGAGGATTAACTGCGGCAACGTGCATCGCAACATCACGGGCGAGGTCCTGATCACCACCGCGCAGTTCTACTAGCACAGCAATTCTGTTATTGCCGTGCACGTAGCTGCCCACGACACCCTGCTCACCGGTCACCAAGGATGCCCTGCGAACTCCAATATTTTCGCCGATTTTCTGCACCAGAGCTTCGCGTGTCTGCTCAAGAGCACCCGACTTCAGCGCCTCAACATCGGCAGAGCGACTTTCATACAGCGCATCAGCCACAGATCCGACGAAGCTTAAAAAGTTTTCGTCTCGAGCAACAAAATCAGTCTCACTATTCACTTCAACCAAAACACCGTAGCTACCGTCTTCAGCAATACGCGTTGTTACAACGCCATCCGCTGCGATGCGACCCGCTTTTTTGGCCGCTTTCATGCCGCTGGACTTACGTAAAGCCTCTATCGCCGCATCAATATCGTTAGACGCTTCCTTAAGCGCTCTTTTGCACTCGAGAAGCCCTAATCCTGTGCGCTCTCGTAGCTCCTTCACCAATGCTGCTGACATGTTTAATTCCTCATTACGCGCCTCCGGCTATCATTACCGAAAACGCTTCGTTAATAAGCTGCAGGGCCTTTGGCCCCAACCATTAAAAAAAAGCCGC
>QXYP01000227.1 GCA_009886815.1 Halieaceae bacterium | reverse complement strand
TTGCCCCTTGAGCCGATGCATGGGGTGAATTTTCGCACTGGCTGGTCGAACTCTACCATTCCCTCGAGTTGGAATCTTGCGGATTACGAGTGACATAGCTTGCGGGTTAAGAGAGGCATAGCCTGTCCCATGCACCCGCAATCTCGGTCTTGAGTGTTGGTCGGAAAGCTCAGCGTTTGATAAAGAATATTGTGTCAGATAATTCAGCAGCCACCTGAATCACGAGGCGTCGGAGCCCTTGGCGTTGCGCCACGGATTGAGTCTGTGGGGCAACGAGCTGCCCTTAAGTCGGGTCGCAAGGCGCCGCACTGTTCGTAGCAGTGCCTCGCCCCTTTTTCTTAACTGACTGAAACGTCTTGATGCGATCAGCCGCCAACCCAAAAACCCGATAAAAAGGGTCGCGGCTGCATAAAACAGCGCCTCCAAGGTTTCAGTGCTTGAGACGGGTTTGGGCGGCAGTTCGCCACTGATCGAAATGCTCAAGGGATCAGTGGTGAGTATCTCAAGTGTCTGGGTGTCAGTATTCCACCAATTCACGGCCACCCCGGGAATTTCCACCGTCCCCGGAGCAGCCGCTATCCAGCTTATTTTGTCACTGCGCGTCGCCGTGAGATTACCCCGATTAGAGCGATTACGGAGCACCGGTGGCTCAGGATACATTTGAAGTAAGGGGTCGTTTTTGCTGGTGGTTCGCGGCAGCAACATGGCCATCACATCTTGTGCCTTGAGGGTGATGCGACGATTGATGGCCGAGCCCAAATACGTATCAAGGCTCCCCTCCACGGTCTGCACGAGTGTCACTGAAGGGCTGGCCACCCAGTCTTTCAGGTCGGCGAGTTCGGGCGGAATGTGTGTGGTTACGGTCAGTGGCTCTGTGTTCAGTTTGCTGGCCACGGTTTCTTGGGTAGATTTAGAAACGGCAACGCTCACCCCCAAGGGTGGAATGATGACCGTGCCGGGTTTGGTGGCAAACACGTCAATGAACCAACGTTGAACGGTCCAGGTTTCGCCATTGCGGCGCTCGGAAGCGTTCGCTGCAAAATCTTGATTTTGCAGCAGCAGCAAGCCCGGAACCTCGGGTAGTTTGATCCGTGTTCCCGCGGTGAACCAGCGTGGGGTAGCGACGGTCACCTCAAGTTTAATGCGCTGACCGGGAACGGCGCCTTCTGCAGGAATTAGGCGCGCACTCATTTCTACCCGTGGGTCATCGGCGACGACGAACATCGATAGGCTGAGTAAGAGTGCGGTGTGCACAATGGTAAAGCCCATAAAGCGCAGTCTGTGACGCTGAATCTTAGTACCAATGCAAGGAGGCGCTTTGCGGTCTTTTGCCCAGTTCAGAATCATGGCTCGCTGACACCTCGTTCCTGAAGCTGACTATTAAATTTGCTACGCAGAAAATTCGCGGGATCGGGTTGCACGTTTTTCATCCACAGGGCTGCGGTCTCCGGGCTGGCGAGAATATCTTCAGCACTGTATTGGATTCGCTCTTCGGGCTCACTTGCCAGTGCGTCGGCGCCGTCACTAATTTGAGGTGCCTCATCGTTATCGAGGGTCTCGCTGCCAACGCCAGCCTCGTCTGTCTGAGACTCGCTAAGCCGATTACTGGCTTCAATAATCACGTGGATAAATTCACGATTGGCTTGAGCACCGGGAAATTCAGGGCTGCGTTCGAGTAGCCGGTCATAGCGGGTTCTTGCGCCAACATAGTCCCTGCGATGAGCCCTGGCATTGGCCTCGTTAAACAGCGCAAGATCGCTATCTTGTCGGGTGAAAAGTGTCGCCGCTTTTTCAAAATCCTGGTGATAGTACTGTGCGGTGGCGCGCCAAATCGGATTGTCAAAAATCTGCGCCGCCTTCTTGTAATAGCCCAACTGTAAAAGCACACGGCCATATTGGTCGGGGGTGAGCCACAGTAATAAAAATTCGTCTAGGACCGGCTGTAGAACGTTGGGCGCCGGTATCTTTGGCTGGCTTATGGCCTGTTCAGGGGTGATTTCTGTGTCGCCAGTGTCCTGCGCCATGGGTAGGCTGGAAAAAGTGACGAGAGTCGGCAATAAAAGCCAGATCCAGAGGCGCGTCCAGCCACGCCGAAACCATAGCAATGCCAGAGCTAGCATGGGGAAAACGAGGGGATAACCATTGTCACTCCAGGGCAGAGCCTCATCATCGACGATTTTATAGGCGTCCTTCAGCGCTCCGGCAATCGCGATCACATCGCGTCTATCGATACTCGCATCGTAATACTGGCCACTACAGCTGCTTGCTAATTGGCTCAACGCATCACGCTCCAAGGGGGCGGTACTTTGTTCCGGCGAGGGGTCGCCAAACCCGTAAACGATTAATTGATAGTCACGGTCTTGGCACCAGCTTTTTATGAGTTCTGGGCTCCCTGCGCCGAGGCCGTCAGTCACCAGTAAAACAGCGCTTTTGTAATAGGACTGCGCCAGTAACCGATCGATTCCTGGTAGCGCATATTCGGGAAACTTACCTACTCTGGGAGCAATACCCGGGGTCATCACGGCTAAGAAACGTTCTGTTATTTCATGGTCGCTTGTTAGCGGTAATACCGTATGCGCACTGCCTGCATAAGCGATGACGCCCACCCGCTTATCGGGGACCAGCTTCAAGAGATCGCGGACTTTCTGAATACCACGAAGCAGTCTACTCGGAGCGATATCAGTGGTGGCCATTGATTCAGAGACGTCAAGGACGATCACCAGAGGTGCCGTATCTTCCGCCAATGGAGACGGTTGTTGCTGCCAGCTGGGGCCGGCCATAACTAGGGTGAGTAACACGATGAGAACAACAAGGACGGAGGTTGGATTAAACCGGGCAATAGGGGGTCTTTGAACCCGAAGATGCTCAAGCAATGCGGGGTCAATGATGCCCGAAAATCGGTCAGGTGTGGTTTGGGTCGACCTGAGCAATCGTTCAAAGAGCAGTAAAGCTGGTCCCAGTAACAGCAACTCGGGTCGCAAGAAATGAAAGTGGGCTAACACCTCCATTACTGTGAGATCTCGGGCTTAGGTAGAGGCCAAAGGCGTGCCAAGCATCTTAAAAGCACGTACAGCAATAACACTGCGGCCAGGGGCAGCCAGTGGATGTCGGTACGGGGTCTAAATTTAACGCTGTCAAAGACATTGGGTTCCAGGGTGCCCAACAGTTTAAAGACAGCAACCAGGTCTTCGCTGCTTAATGCCTCGAAAGCTTGGCCCCCGGTCACTTCTGCCATTCGGGTGAGGGTATCGAGGTCGATGGCTTCTTCACCGATGGCAGTAGGATCCCCGACAGCAATCGGATAGATTCGAATGTCTTCTGCAGCAGCAACTCTTGCTGCATCAACAGGCGGTACGAGGCTGCCGGTGTCGTTACCATCGGTCAGTAATAATAAAACTCGATTCTCGGTCTCTGCCGCTTTAAACAATTTAATCGCCAGCCCCACTGCATCTCCCAGTGCTGTGCTGGGTCCGGCCATGCGAATTCGCGTTTCGTTAAGGAGCATGAGCCAAGTGCGATGATCTTCTGTGAAGGGCGATTGCAGGTAGGCGTTGCTGCCAAAAACAATGAGCCGATCCCCCGCGCGTTCGTTGGCGAGTTGCTGCAAGACGGCTTTAACCGCGGTTAAGCGATCGGCTGGATTGCCGTCGGCTTGACTGAAGTCTTCGGTTTCCATGGATCCCGACAGATCAACCGCAATCATTAAATCGCGCCCAGCTTTTTGCTGTTCAATGGGCTCTCCCAGCCACTGCGGTTTTGCGGCTGCGAGAATTAAGCTCAGCCACATTAGAGTAATCAGCACTTTTTGGCCTCGTCGTCTCATGAGCAACATGGCCCCTCGCTGGGGTCGCGATTCTGTTGCTTCAAGCAATCGCGTAAAAAAAGGCACGCGAACCGCATCGCGACGCTCTCTATAAGCAGGCATCAAACGCATCAGTAGCGGCAAGGGTAATAGAACGAAAGCCCAGGGGTGTACCCAGTGCAGCTGCTCCAAAAACTGTGTCACCAGAACCTCAGCCGAATCCATGATCGTCCTTGTGCTGGCCTATCCACAAATGCGCTTGCTGAACCAGAGCTTCGCGCTGCGCAGCGCTGAGGTCAGATTGAGGGTCATAGAGTGCGTCCCCCAGTATCTGCAGGGTGTCAGTGGAAAAAACCAGATTGGGCGTTCGAGTTTGCAGCCACTGGCACCAGATTTTTCCCGTTAATGCGGCGACTTCCCGTCTAGAAGCGGCGGTCATGGCGGTGAGCTTTAGCACTTCGTTAATGGCACTGGCACTGGCCGATGGGCCTAATTGCCGCAGCCGATGCTGCGCTTCTCTTCGATACCGATTGCGCAGCCAAACCCTGAAAATACGCCAAGCTCGTCGCAGAAATCCAAGGGCGAGGATCAGCCCCAAAATTTGCCAGCCTAGTGTTTGGGGTAGCCAGTCTATTGGGCCAGGGGCAACGATCTCCTGGAGTTCACCGCGAAGAAGGGGATTACCGAATAAGGCCGGTAGTGAAGGCAGCGTATCTTCAAGCATGGGCAGTACGATTCATGGTCGCGCTGCTGGTGCTGCGGGAGTCCCACCCAATTGGCGTAGTAGTTGGCTTGTTATCTCCGACTCGGTGGTCAGCGATATCAGTGGAATCCCATGGCGTTTGAGCGTGTCAGTGAGTCGATCTCTGTGTGCATCAAACTTAGCGCTGAAGCGCGCATCGGCCTCTTTCTTTTCACTTTCCACCTGAATTTGAAAGGCGCCGTCACTGACCACTAATTGATCTGCACTCGCCAAGCTCCTTTCAAGTGGGTCGGTAATGACCGTAGCGATGACATCATTACTTTGGCGCATGGCTTTAATGGTAGAGAGGCACTGATCATTCCAGCCATCGAAATCGGAAATAACAATGATCAGGCTGTCGTGGGTGAGATAGCGATTCAGCGTCTGAAGCGCTTCAACTAAAGCAGTGGACCTTGAGGGCTCGTCACTATCCGCGACCAACTGATGATTCATACTGACCAGTTCAGACAGCCAGTGCATTAAGGCTCCAGACGAGCGGCTAGGACGATAGACCTTTGAGGTCGTATCGTTAAAAAGCAGAGCGCCAATACGGTCACCGACCCCAATGACACGCCAAGCACTCAGTGCGGCTGTTTGCGCCGCTCCAACCGATTTCATTTGGCAACGACTACCGAAGAACATGGTGAGTCGCTGATCGACAACCACCCAAACAGGGCGGTCTCGTTCTTCTGTATAGACTCTGACAAAGGGTGTGCGTGTGCGATGGGTTACCCGCCAGTCCATGTTGCGCACATCGTCACCCGGTCGGTAGTGACGAAGCTCATCGAAGTCTAACCCTCGGCCGCGTAGTCGCGATCGTTTGCGCCCGGTGAGCACCGATTTCACGGGCTGGACGGGTCGATAGCTAAACCCCTGAGCTCGGTATCGCAGTCGTACCAAATCTTTGAGCGCAACGTAGGCAGTGGCACTCATGGCTGACTTAGCCCGCCGCTACGAGATCGAGAATATCGGTTACGACCCTGTCTGCATCAATGCCGTCAGCCAGCGCGTCGTAGCTTAAAATTAAACGATGGCGCAAAACCGCTGGGGCGACCCTCCGCACATCCTCGGGCAGCACGTACTCGCGGTCTTGCAGCCAGGCCTCGGCCCGCGCAGCGCGGTGCAGGGCAATGCTAGCCCGTGGGCTCGATCCTACCGCGATCCAGCTGGCAAGCTGGGTAGATAGCCCTTCAGGTTGGCGCGTTGCCATGACTAAATCTACGAGGTAGCGTTCCACAGGTTCGCTGAGAGTCATTGCTTGAATGGCTTGTCTTGCCGCAAAAATAGCTTCGGTTCCAATAGCGGCTTGTTCTGGTTGATGTCCGCCCTCTTCATTTTGCAGCATACGAACAATGGTTCGCTCTGCCTCAGCGTCTGGGTAATCAACCCTAATCTTGAACAAAAAACGGTCCATCTGTGCTTCAGGTAGGGGATAGGTACCCTCTTGTTCAATGGGATTTTGGGTGGCCATGACAAGAAATAGTGGTGGTAAAGGGTAGCTTTTACCGGCAACGGTGACCTGGCGTTCTTCCATGGCCTCCAGCAAAGCAGATTGCACCTTGGCGGGGGCACGATTGATCTCATCAGCTAGCACTAACTCGTTAAAAATGGGTCCGGGTTCAAAAATCAGTTCACTGCCATTTTCATTACTGTGATAAGTCTCACTCCCGGTCACGTCGGCGGGAAGAAGGTCTGGGGTAAATTGAATTCTTCCCAGGTTCACGCCCATGGCGTGCCCCAGTGTTTTAATTGAACGGGTCTTAGCGGTTCCAGGTAGTCCTTCCAGCAAGACATTGCCGTTGCAAAGTAACGCCAATATCAGGCTATGCACGACAGCCTCTTGTCCAACAACAGCGGCATTGACCCGAGCTGTCAGGGCGGCAATGTCGGCACGTGTACGATCTGTCATAACGTCGGTCCTGATTTCTGAGCGCTCAGCGAAGTCACGATTCGCACCACAACGGCTGCTGAGGGGCGTTAAGCCTATCAGCTGCGGTGAGTCGTGGTGAACCTATTATCTCGCATGTGCTTCAGTGCGCCCAGTCTCGATCAGCCTTGAATCGCTTCGACAGGTATTCCATTTGATCGGTAAGAACGCGGTCTTTGGCCAGAAAGTGCCACTCGAAGGGGTTGGGTCGAAACGGTACCGCGAGCAACGGCATACCGGCTTCTTCTGGCGTTTTGTTATCTTTTTGCCAATTGCACCGTTTGCAGGCGGCGACAACATTTTCCCACTTGTTGGTACCCCCTCGGCTAGCGGGCAACACGTGATCTCGAGTCAGCTGGCTTCTTGTGGATTGGTTTCCACAGTATAAGCAACGGTGATCGTCCCGTTTAAAGAGGGTTCGGTTGCACAGTGGTGGGGTGAAGGCATCGTAAACTTTACCTTCGGTCGCAATGATCGGCTGTACCACGAGGGTTGAACGATGCCCTGTCAGGCGTTGAATGCCACCATAGACAGTGGGGAGGGGATCACCAATGCCGTATATGACATCGCCTCGAGCGTAGGCAGAAATGGTTTCCTGAAGGGTCAACCAGCCTCGAGGTTGGCCCGCTAGGTCTAGTCTGAGGATCGCTTGCATGGCTTTCTCTCTCAGGTTTGTGAAAACGTACTGAAAAAAAGCGTCAGTTACAAATAAAGATTAATGAATAAATGGAGCAAGGCGACGACTTCTAACGAACTGACGGTGTTTATTGTAGGTAATCTGGTGGGTGGCTGCCCACGGTTTAATAAACCTTTTTGGATAAACCCTGTCTTGTGTGCTTTTATTTTTAGGGTATTCAGCGTTTGGTTGAAACTTAGACGGCAGTCCAGTGAGCGCTGCTGAGTTTAATCTGATCATGTATCAGCCTTGCCTCGAAACAGGCCCCCACGGAAACCGGGCCCACCCCCGCAGGGGTTCCCGTCATAATGACATCGAAGTCATTGAGGGTAAGGAATTTCTGCAACTCTTGCTGAATCTCGGCAGGTGAATACAGCATCGAAGTCGCTTCACCTCGTTGCCTCAAAGCGCCGTCCACCCAAAGTTCCAGACTCAATTCGGTCAGGTTTACGGGTGCTGGAACAAAGCGACTGAATAAGGCCGAGCCGTCAAAGCTTTTGGATCTTTCCCAGGGGAGACCTGCCTGCTTGAGTCTTCCCTGAAGGCTTCGTTTGGTGAGGTCAAGTCCAACACCGACGCCAGCTATTGCACCCTCGAATACGAGCAGGCAGATTTCACACTCATAATGCAGGGGCTCGTCAGAAAATGCCCGAAGGGTGGTGCCAATAGCGGAGTTGGGCTTCATAAACACCACCATCTCTTCTGGTACGGCGCTGTGCATCTCTTCAATGTGGGCCTTGTAGTTTTTGCCAATACACACAATCTTTCCGGGCGTGATGCTTTGATCTTTAAACTGAATTGATTTCACGGTGGGCTCCAGACCGGCTTTGCTGGCACTATAGATCAGGATGGAACGTTGCATAATGGCAGTATCTTAGGTCACACCAGATCTACTGAGGGTTACAAAAGCGCGTTGGTCGCGAATTTAGAGGTTGTTTATGGGGTTGCGTATTGGACCAGGAGCTATGGTCGCTGCGGCATTTATCGGCCCCGGCACCATCACGACGGCCAGTGTCGCAGGAGCGACAACCGGCATAACCCTCATTTGGGCGATTGTTTTTTCAGTATTGGCGACGGTACTGCTGCAGGAACTTGCGGTGCGAAGTGCTTTGACGACGGATCGTGATTTAGCGTCTCTCATTAAAGGCTTTGGGGCAGGGCGTTGGTGGGGCACGCCTTTGCTATTGCTGATTATCTTGGCGGTTGGCGTCGGCAATGCGGCATACCAGTCGGGTAACTTATCCGGTGCCGGTATCGGGCTAAGTACTGCGCTGGGAATCGACTCCGCGATAGTGGTTTTACTCTGCGCGATAGCCGCGGCAATCCTTATTGTCATTAATCGGTATCGTTGGCTGGAACGCATTTTGGTCGCGTTGGTGGCCATGATGGGTGTTCTCTTTAGCGCCTTGGCCATCTTGTTGGCACCCTTACTCTCGGTACAGTCAGAGGGTCGGTTGCTGCCTGATTTTTCAAGCACTAATCTGACTTTAGTACTGGCCCTGATTGGAACAACGGTGGTGCCCTACAACTTATTTCTCCATGCCACAGCAGCACGGCAGCGCTGGCAAGGGTGTTCAGTTGGCGTTGCATTGTCAGGTGCCCGTTGGGAGTCCTGTGTGGCAATTTTTTTTGGCGGTGCTACTACCGTTGCGATTGTGGTCGTTGCTGCGGCACTGGTACCCGGCACTACCGATCAATCGCCCCTTAATGCCGTAATATCAGCCATTGAAGTCCAGCTGCCCGGATGGGGAGCCATAGTTTTGGGTATTGGCTTATTTGCAGCGGGCCTCACTTCCGCCATTGCTGCGCCGGTTGCGGCGGGGTGGACCATCTGTGGCGCTATGGGCTGGTCGGTAGACCCCGATAGCTCGAGTTTCAAGATTGTTGCGCTAACGGTTGTCCTGATTGGAAGTTTTTTTGCGCTTGTGACCACTCGCCCCGCCGCGCTTATTGTCACAGCGCAGGTGACTAACGCCTTGTTACTCCCGCTAATTGCGCTGGTTTTAATGATGGTTGCCAATAGCGCCTTATTACCCAGCGGTTATCGTAATAGCGTTATGCTCAACACATTGGCTGCTGTGGTGCTCGCTACCATGACGCTGCTGGCTGTGGGCAAACTTGTGAACATATTGGGTTAACACAGCATCTGGGAATAGACACAAGGGAGGGGCTCAAGTAGCGCCGTTGACGTAATCTGGAGGTCTACGGGTGCGGCAATTGGGGACGAAGTAAAAATGC
>QXYP01000226.1 GCA_009886815.1 Halieaceae bacterium | reverse complement strand
CCGCACAAAACCTTGATGGGGACATTTTCTCTGATATTTCTGCAGCACTCGGTGGCAGCCTCGCCACCGCAAGCTCGGTGATCATTAGCAAAGACGGCACTAAACTGTTTGAAGCGCCACACGGCACGGCGCACGATCTTTACCTGCGTTATCTTGAGACCGATGGAAAAGAGGCCAACTTTAACTCCTCGGCGCTTATTTTTGCGGTGGCGAATGCCCTTGAAGAATTGGCGGGACGAGAAAATAACGCGGCACTTGATGACTACGCGAGCAGCTTGAAATCGGCACTGATTGAAACGGTGGCACAGGGGACCATTACGGGTGACCTGAAGGGCAAGACCTTGAATCCAGAGACAGAGAAGTTAGTCGATATGATGGGCTTTCTCGATGCGGTGGAGGCCAACCTAAAGTAGCACTTGCCAGTGCTAGTCGGCGCTAGTGGTGGCTGAGCCTGGCTGGGCTGGGCAGAGGTAGACCTACGGAGAGCAGGCCTGTACCTTCAGCACGTATCATCACAAGGCAACGCGGTGCCGTTTTGGCAGCTGCGGGTGAAACGGGAGGGCACTATGGGGCAGCGACGGAGAATTTTCTTCAGGCTTCTAGTGTCATTGAGTTTGTGTTTCGTCATGCCGCTTCCATCCTTGGCCGATACGCTTATCGTCAATGCGCTGTTGCTTGACGGCACGGGAAGCCCAAGCCAGCAAGGCAGCGTTCGCATTGTTGGCGATCAAATTATCGACGTAGGAGCTTTGACGGCGCGCGCTACAGATACCGT
Source organism: Halieaceae bacterium (assembly GCA_009886815.1). Lineage (GTDB taxonomy): Bacteria > Pseudomonadota > Gammaproteobacteria > Pseudomonadales > Halieaceae > Luminiphilus. Next base: position 3,783 of record QXYP01000226.1, on the reverse strand, counting down.
AGTCGATGCCGGAGGGCTGGTACTGAGCCCCGGGTTTATCGATACCCATAGCCACGCCGACGAACACCTACTCACTCAGCGCGATGCTGCACCCAAAATCACCCAAGGTATTACCACGGTCGTTGTTGGCCAAGACGGCAGTTCGCCTTATCCACTGAACGATTTTTTTCAGGCGTTGGAGCGGGCTCCCGCAGCAATCAACGTAGCGGCTTATGTGGGCCATAACACCTTGCGCGACATTGTCATGGGCAAAGGCAGTCGTGAGGAGGCGAGCCCCGTAGAAATGCAGTCTATGGCCGGCTTGTTGCGATCCGAGTTGAATTCGGGGGCGGTGGGTTTGTCGACGGGACTCGAATATGAGCCTGGCATTTACAGTTCCAAAACTGAGGTTTTATTGCTGGCTCAGCAGACTGCTCAGCGCGGTGGCCGTTATATTAGCCACATGCGTAGCGAAGACCGTTGGTTTGAAGACAGTATTGAAGAGATCATTGAAATAGGGCGTGTGACCGGCATGCCGGTACAAATTTCCCATATTAAATTGGCCATGAAGCGGCTTTGGGGTAGTGCTGAGAAGCTGCTCGAGCAACTCAACGCCGCCCGGGCTGAGGGGATCAATATTACGGCTGACATTTACCCTTATACTTTTTGGCAGTCGCACATGATGGTGTTGTTGCCCGAGCGAGATCCCCTCGATATGCAAGCTATTGATTTGGTTATGCGTGAGCTTGCGCCCCCTGAGGGGATTATTTTTACCCACTTTCCCGCCGAGCCCAGCTATGTGGGTAAAACCCTCATCGAGATTGCAAATTTGCGTCATGAAAGTCCGGGGCAGGCCTTTTCCCAGCTAGCCCAGCAGTCCATCGCTTACGAAGAAAAAACCGGTCAGCCCGGCGATATGATGATTGGTACCAGCATGGATGAGAGCGACCTACAGCACTTGATGGCTTGGCCCCATACCAACATTTGTACTGACGGAGGGTTACAAGATCGCCATCCCCGGGGCGCCGGGAGCTTTCCTCGAGTGCTCGGTCACTACGCGCGCGATGCAGCACTCTTTCCCCTCGAGAGTGCAGTCCAAAAAATGACCGCATTGCCCGCACAACATTTAGGGATCAAAGATCGAGGCATGATCAAGCCCGGTTACAAGGCCGACCTGGTGCTTTTTGACCCCGCAACCGTGAGCGATCGTGCGACCACATCCCAGCCCTTCTTGGCTGCCGTCGGTATTAGCGATGTATGGGTTAATGGCACGCGGGTTATGGAAAGGGGGCGGCAGACTAAGGCCTACCCTGGTCGCGTTGTTCGTCGTATGAGTACCCCTTAATGCCGCTCGATTTACCCGCACCGCATTTGCTGTTCTTGGGTGATATCACTAACCCATTGGATGCTAAGACCGCCATTGGGCTCCGTGATTGGCGACCAGAGCAGTGTGTGGGGCAATGGCGTCTCCCGGGTTGTACCGTTGATCTAGGGCTGCCTGATATGACCCCGGCTGCTGCGGTGGCGGCAGGGGCGAAAAGTGTCCTGATCGGTGTTGCGCCTTTGGGAGGCGCACTGGCGCCATCTTGGATCTCGCCACTGGTCGATGCTCTATCGAGTGGGCTCAGTATTGTTAGCGGGTTGCACCAAAATTTAGAAGAGCTGCCTGCACTCTCTCAGGCAGCCCGGGCAGCGCAGCAGCAACTTATTAATGTGCGTGTTGCCCCGGACAATATTCCGCTTGCCAGCGGCCAACGTCGAACAGGCAAGCGTTTGCTAACGGTGGGTACAGATTGCTGTGTGGGGAAAAAATATACGGCATTGGCCCTCGCCAAAGCGATGACCGAGCAGGGCTTTCCCGCCACATTTCGTGCAACCGGGCAAACCGGCATTATGATCGCGGGTGGGGGAATTCCCATGGACGCGGTGGTGTCAGATTTTATCGCGGGTGCCGCCGAGTGTTTGAGCCCCAATGCTGCTGAGGCCCATTGGGACATTATTGAAGGTCAGGGCTCCTTATTTCATCCGGCTTATGCCGCGGTGACTTTGGGCTTGCTTCATGGGAGCCAACCCGACGCATTGTTACTGTGTCATGAGGCTCATCGATCTGCGATTGACGAATACGAGGAGTTTGAAATTCCTGATTTAAAAACCTGCATTAGCCGTTACGAGCAGGCTGCATCGCTCACAAACCCTTCAGCGCGTGTCGTGGGTATCAGCCTTAATACCGCTGCGCTAACCGCCGATGAGGCAAATGGGCTCTGTGCCGAGGTATCGGCCGAAACTGAGCTGCCTTGTTTGGATCCGCTGCGCCAGGAGTTGTCGCCGTGGTTGGCGCTTTTAAATTGAGGGAAGTTTCGTCGTGAAGATGTCGGGTGTGCTGTACGCCGGTGTCCCGCCAATGCGCTGGGGGTGCCATTGAAACTCAAAACAGCAGTGCGTCAATGGACCATGAGCGCGCCGTTTGTCACCGCAGGAGAGACGGTCTCTGCGATTGACGTCTTGCATATTGAACTCAGTGCTGACGGCCTCAAAGGGCGTGCTGAGACTATGGGTGTCGACTACCTGGGGGAAACAGTGGCCTCTATGCAGGCCGAGCTGGGGCAGATCGATGAGCCAGCCCTAGCGACATTGAGCGGCGCTGATTTGCAAGCCATTTTGCCCCCTGGGGGGAGCCGTAACGGATTGGACTGTGCGCTGTGGGATTTACGGGCTAAGCAATCGTCGGGTGGTATTGCAGCGCTCACGGGCATACCCCTGCAGCCCATAGAAACCCTCTACACCCTGTCCCTTGACGATCCTGAAAATATGGCCCGATGTGCCCGTGACGTCGCGCACTTAAAACAATTGAAACTTAAGCTTAATGCCCAAAATACCCTGCAATGCTTGGAGGCCGTGCGCGGGGCACGTCCCGATGCCAGAATCGTTATCGATGCCAATGGCAGCTGGCCTGAGAGCTTGTTGATGGCTTTGGGCGACGATTTGCAGCGACTCAAGGTGGCGCTGCTGGAGCAGCCTCTGGCCCCTGATCAAGATTGTCGTCTTCAGAACTTACGCTACCCGGTGCCGCTATGTGCCGATGAATCCTGTCAAGCAAGTGGCGACCTAGAGCGTGTCGCCGACTGTTATCAAGCGATCAATATTAAGCTGGATAAATGTGGCGGTCTGACCGACGCGCTGCGCATACGGGATTGGTGTCATCAGTATGGTAAGCAGGTCATGGTCGGCAATATGTTGGGGTCGTCACTGGCAATGGCTCCCGGTACGGTTGTGGCGCAGGGCGCCGACTTTGTCGATCTCGATGGTCCGTTGTGGCAGTCCGACGACGTAGAGCATGCCTTGAAAATTGTCGACGGATGCATTCAACCACCGGTCAGTGAGCTCTGGGGATAGCCCGTCAGTAGAATTAGCCGGCAGCGCTTTCTTTCAGGGTGGCGCTATCTGCGATGACGAATTGAACGAGCTCTGGGAAAAAGTCCATGAAGTCGATCAGCAGTTCACTATGATTTTGCTGCAGCTCAATAACCGCTCGACCCAGCTGGCTAGGACGCTTGAGTCGACCCTCAATGCCACACAGCGCTCGGTGAATACCATCGATCTCTCGATAGCTGCCTAACAGGTCGTAATGAGTCATATAACTCAAGGTGCGCTGCATCTGCTGGGGTGCCAAATGGCTTTGCTGGTTCAGGTGAGCGTAAACCTGCGTTGTGAAGGCTGTCAGGGGCTCATCGCTAAACTTCGTCCACTGGGTCGCCAAAAAGTGATCATAAAAAACATCAATCAAAATTCCCGCATAACGTCTGA
>QXYP01000225.1 GCA_009886815.1 Halieaceae bacterium | reverse complement strand
GTGGCGCAGAGCGCGCCGCAATCTTTTTACTGGGTGTGGGTGAAGATACGGCCACTCAGGTTATGAAGCATTTGAGCGCCAAGGAAGTGCAGCAAGTTGGCGAGGCTATGGCCACGATTTCAGGCCTAACCAATAAAGATGTGAGTGGCGTACTGGCTAAGTTCTGTACCGAGGCGTCCGAGATTAATCCCTTGGCCGTTACGGCGCCTGAATTTACCAAGCGCGTTATGACGACGGCATTGGGTGAAGGGCGTGCCAAAACCATTTTGTCTAAAGTGCTGGATAAACCCGAGGAACACTCTGGCGTTGACGCACTGCATTGGATGGCTGCCGAGGCCATTGCTTCAGTGCTTATTGAAGAGCACCCACAAATTGCGGCGACGGTACTCACCCAGTTGGAAGACGACCATGCTGCTGAGGTGTTGGCCTTGTTTCCCGAGGAGTTCCAAAAGGATTTAATTTTGCGTATTGCGCGCATGCAAGAGCTGGACCCCCGCGCCATGGAAGAGCTCGATCGCGTTATGTCGAGCCAATTGGGCAAGCTACAGAAAACGCCACCGCGCAAGGTTAAGGGCGTTAATAACGCTGCCGCCATTCTCAACGCCACGTCGTCATCTTTGGAAAAAACACTTTTGGAATCACTGCAAAGCACCGATCAAGAACTTGGTGACGATGTGAAAGAAAAGATGTTTGTCTTCGATAACCTTATGTCACTGGACGATCGTGGCTTCCAGCGGCTCATACGAGAAATTGCCACTGAAGATCTTGTGGTGGCCTTAAAAGGTGTCGATGCCAGCCTGCAAGAGCGATTTTTCAACAACATGTCAGAGCGTGCCGCCGACATTTTGAAAGATGATATGGACGCCAAGGGCCCAGTGAAGGTTTCCGAGGTTGAAACGGCGCAAAAACAAATTCTGATCAGCGCCCAAACCCTGGCCGATGAAGGCGAGATTATGTTGGGTCGAGCGAGTGGTGACTATGTCTGAGTTAGCGGGCGCTGCAACCTGGCAGCCCCCTGCACTGAGGGTTGTTACTACGGCTGACGCTGAAGCGCAGCAGGCGCAATTGCTGGCCGACGCCCAAGAGCGCGGCTATCAGGAGGGATTTCAGCGTGGTCAGGAGGCCGGTCGAGCCCAAGCTGAAACGCTACTGGCTCAAATGACAGCCCTTTGGGATGCCATGCAACAGCCCTTCGCCGATATGGAAGAAAATATTCACAGCCACCTCATGGGGTTGTCCTTGGCCATGAGTGAGGCGGTCATTCGCCGAGAGTTAAGCACCGATCGCGATGCGATTGCGCGGGTATTAACCGAGGCGCTGTCGGCCCTGGGTTTTGTCCAGAGTGTTGTCGAGGTCAGCGTTAATCCAGCAGACCACGACGTGGTTTTGGGGTTATTAAGTGGCGAAAATATTGACAGTCGAATTACAGCAGACCCCAACATTCAACGTGGCGGCTGTTTGTTGCGCGCCGATCGCGCACTGGTTGATATGCGGGTTGAAACCATGATTCGCCAAACGCTCACCACCATCGCCGGCGAAACCCGCCGGGTCGATGACAGCGGTCGTGAAACGGCGCCATCCTTGTCGGTTACCGACATTGAATCGATTGCCGAGCGCTTTAGTGAGTCGCCGACAGGCGCAGTGGCCCCGCAAAGTTCGGGTGATGAAAATGTCTGACGCCACCAACGTCCGCCAGGCACAGTTTGGCCGTTTTACCCAGCGCCTTGAGGGTCTCTCAGAGAAATTGCAGACCCCCAATGCGGTTGAGACGGGTCAGCTGGTTCATTTATCCGGCATGCGTTTAGAAGTTGCAGGTTTGCGTTCGCCCATTGGCTCGCGCTGTAAGATTGAGGGCAAAGTGCCTATTGAGGCGGAGGTCATTGGCTTTCACGGTGACCGATTGGTCATGATGTGCGAAGGCAGCGCCGAAGGTTTAAGACCCGGGGCTATTGTGACGCCTCTTGAAGGCAGTGATCGCATACCGGTAGGGCCTGGCTTGCTAGGCCGTGTGATCGATGGTGCAGGTCGAGCCCTAGACGGATTTTCGCCGCCACCGAGTGATATCACCGTACCGCTACAGGGCGAACCCCTTAACCCCATGGACCGCGGTGCTTTGGAAAAACCCCTCGACGTGGGAATAAGGGCCATCAATAGTTTACTTACCGTTGCCCGTGGCCAGCGTATTGGTCTGTTTGCAGGCAGTGGCGTGGGTAAGAGCACGCTGTTGGGCATGATGACCCGCTTTACCGAAGCCGATGTGGTTGTTGTGGGTCTAGTCGGAGAGCGGGGTCGGGAAGTCCGTGAGTTTGTTGAGGATAGCCTGGGCCCTGAAGGACTGAAGAAAGCGGTGGTCGTGGCCACCCCTGCAGACACCTCGCCGCTCATGCGGGTTGCAGGCTGCTGGCGCGCTACCGCCATTGCTGAGTATTTTCGTGGCCAAGGCCTCAACGTTCTCTTACTCGTAGACTCCCTAACCCGTTTCGCCCAGGCACAACGCGAAATTGGATTGGCGGCAGGAGAGCCGCCGGTATCGCGCGGGGACACGCCTTCAGGTTTTTCCCTGATGCCCAATCTCATAGAGCGTGCGGGCAACTTGGGCAGTGGCTCTATTACTGCGGTTTATACGGTATTAACCGAAGGGGATGACCTTCAGGACCCTATTGCCGATTCAGCAAGAGCAATTTTAGACGGCCATGTTGTGTTGTCGCGCAAGATGGCCGACAGCGGTCTGTTTCCTGCAATCGATATAGAAGCTTCGATTAGTCGGGCTATGCTCCAAATTACTGACGATACCCAGCAAGCCCATGCCCGGCAGGTGCGCGATGTCTACGCGACTTACCAAGCTAACCGTGACCTCATTGCCATGGGGGCCTACAGGGCGGGTACAGATCCGCAAATTGATCTTGCCATTCGCCATCATAAGGCAGTTCACGAACTGATCGAACAGCCTTTAGATCAACCGGCAGATTTTGGCGGCAGCGTGACAGAGCTTGCACGGGTCTCTGAGACCATGCAGCAAGACAGTGGAACAGCAGCGCAAATGCCCTTGTCGCAAAAACCCGCGCAAACAATGCCGGCACCGCTGGCGCCGGCAACGCGTTGAAGTCTAGTTGATGCGAATAAAGCAGTTGCAACTCGTGATTCGCCTGGCTGAGGAGCAGCGCGACGCCGCGGCTACCCAGCTGGCATCAGGCAAAGCTCAGTGGCAGGCTGCTCAAGATCAGCTTGAGCAACTGCAGCGTTATCAGGGGCAGTATGTTGCCCAGGCCAAGCAAGAGGCCCAGCAGGGCATATCGGTACAGACCCTGTTTGAGGGCCGGCGCTTTATTGCAGAGTTGGACGATCTCATTATGAAGCAACGGCAAGCCGTAGAGCAGCAGGCTTCGGTTTTGCAGTCGTTAACCGAGCAATGGATGGAGGCAGCCCGTTACGTAGAAGCCCTAGAGCGACTTAACACTTTGCGCGTGAACGAGCAGCAGCGGGTGCTCGATCGACAGGAGCAGCAGCTCGCTGACGATCAGTACGCTATGAGGCATTCATCGCCAGATTACACCATGGCCTAAAGTTGGCATGGCCTTTGCAGTTTCTGAGGTACGAGTCGCGGACTCATTGCCATGACGGTAAGTCGTGCCAAGTGACACACAACGTGAAGGGCCGGGTTTTTACATTCTGGTCCTGAGGTTCCCGCGCTAGGAGCGATGCGCGGTTGGAGAATGAAGTTTATGAAAACAAGCGGTGTAGAACCGATCTTAAGCGCTTTAACAGGTGATTCTGCCTCAGTAAATGGCGGTAAAGGTCCCGTAGGCGACAGCGCTGCCTTTAATGCGGCATTCGACGCCGCTGCACGCAGTGCTGAGAAAAATGACAACTTAAAAAGTGACAGCAACCCGTCGCCTTTGCACGGATCATCTGCCATTCATGACAGTGAGCAGGGCGGCAACGCATTGCCCAATAACGGCAAGGAATTGCCGAATACTGAAGGTACGAGCACCGCTGAATCTGTTATCGCTGAGGGTCTGGCAGAAAATTCAGCGCCTACTAACGCACTCGCACCCTCGCCTTTTATGAAGGCCGCTCTCGATAACGCCGCTGCCGTCATTACACCGGAAGCGCCTGCTGGTACACCATCGCAGTTATCGACATCAGTGAAGTCTCAGCCGATGTCCGCACCA
>QXYP01000224.1:2200-3305 GCA_009886815.1 Halieaceae bacterium | reverse complement strand
ATTGGTGCATTCGCGAGTCGGTTTGATGGCTTGATCACTCGAACCCCAAAAGACTTCAGGCCATGGTTCCCTGATCTCCACTTGGTTGTGCCGACTGATATCGATGACTAATGGTGCCGATTTGAGGCGATGGCTGTTAGCTAAAGTATATCACAGCCGTCCCATTAGGCCTGATGACGGAGATCCAGTCTGAGTGTTGATGCGCTATAGCGCTTGCTTGTGCGTGATTGTCAAAATTGAAAGCTAGCGGACACACATCCGGCACGACGTAGCCAACTTGCGCCAGCAAGGTCGACGGACAAACGCTCCCGGCGCCAGAGCAATCCACCGAAAACCACAAACCAACAACAATAACGAGACCTTCCTGAGCGACCTTATATGGTTTTGAAAGAGTTCCGTCCTCACGGGTAGGGACGCTTGCCCTCAAGCGTCCGCACGTCACGCAAGCATCTCGGACGGCTGAGGGCAGCCGTCCCTACCAGCCTCAATTAGGACATACCTTTCGTAATTTGGTATTAATCAAAAGTGCGAAACTTTCTGGACACTACCGGCGGCCAAAGCGGCCTTTCTTCATGACTTTTGAATGTTGACATTTAACCGCTGACCGAATCCAACCCGCTTCAATCCTTAGGATTGGCTATCCGGGGCAGGCCTTATGGGATGACTGTGAAAGTATATGACTGATGGTAGGTGAGTGATTTTGACGTATTTTATACCGCTTATGGGCTAGAGCATTCTGCATTTATTTAGATGTCCAGCGAAGTCGAGCAGATGAATCATGTAGCGACGTGCGCAAGTCACCTCGACGTATCTGGAGCCCCTACAGTCAATTGAGCCACACAGCGTCGACCTTGCTAGCGCAAGTTCGTTACAATTTTTTTTAGTCAGCGTTTCTATTTAAACGCAGAATGTTCTAATATCAATGGGGGCAGAAGAAAGAATACGAAGAAGAAATACATTGACTAATACGCTTAAAATTAACTAATAGTTTATTTCAGGATGGGTAATTTAATCAAAAGTCTCAGATTAAAGTTAGCTTCAGGCGCACCTTTCAGCAGTGCTGAATTACAGGAAGCGGGGATTTCGAACGCGCTGGCAGCGACGT
>QXYP01000224.1:0-2190 GCA_009886815.1 Halieaceae bacterium | reverse complement strand
GGGGTCTATCAATTTGCAGGTGATTGCCTGGAGCTTGAGAAGACGCTTCGTTTTCTGGAAGAACGCGTGAGTGGTTTGCATGTGGCGGGCAAGACGGCGCTGGCCCGACACGGTTATTTACAGAATGTGGCTTTTCGCGAGACGACAATTGTTTGGGCGAAGGGGCGTGCCCAGCTGCCTGAATGGGCACGAACGCGCTTCAATCTGCGCTTTTGCGTTCGTCATTTATTTGAAGGGAATTTGGCTGTTCAAGACCGGGTTTGTCGCTTGCCGGATAGGGAGGATGGACCTTGGGTCTCTCAGCCGGAAATAGCGCTTTTAGAGATGCTAAGCGAAGTGGGCGTGACAGAGGGAGTCGAAGAGACTCGGAATATAATGGAGGGGATGGTTCGTGTTAGACCGAGTCGAATGTGTCAGGCCATCGCAGCATGCAAAATGGTAAAAGCGGTACGGCTTTGTGTACTATGGGCGGCTGAATTTAAATTTGAATGGGCTGCTGCTGCCCGTGAAGTGGGCGCTTTGCCTTGAAGGGCGGCACGGCGCAATCTATTTATACGGGATCTGCCGCGTTTGTCCGTGGATCTGGATCTCGTCTACACGGATCATCGATCGACGCGCAAGCAGGCGCTCGCCATGATTTCCGAGGAACTAAGGGAAGCCCAAGAACGAATCAAAGTTGTGGGAATTGATTCGCGCTTTGGCGGTTCAGATGCGGAAGAGTCGAAGCTCTTACTGGAACGCTCCAGAGTGCGCGTGAAGATTGAAGTGAATCATATCTTCCGGGGCACCTTGCTTGACGCGACGGAAAGGCCACTCGCTCAGAAGGCCCAGAATCTATTTTTCTCAGAGTTGAAGCTTCCAGTTCTCAACGAACACGAACTCTATGGCAGCAAACTGGTTGCGGCGATGGACAGGCAGCACCCGAGGGATTTATTTGATGTCCTCGGCCTCTATGCGTCTGTTGGGTTGAGTGATACGGCTGCCTTCGTTGTATGCGACTGTTCGCTTCGTGCTTGTGTTGTGAAGTCTGAATCATCATTATTGTGAATATGAAAGCAAAACATCTAGAGCGCATTTCAATCGATCCAAACGTCTGTTTTGGTAAGCCATGTATTCGTGGGCATCGAATTTGGGTCTCTTTGATATTGGATATGCTCACTGAGGGGATGACGATCGAGGAGTTGCTTGGTGAATATCCTCAATTGGTGATTGAAGACATTTATGCCTGTCTGGCCTATGGGGCTGAAATGGCTCGGGAGCGATACGTAGAGGTGCCTTTCGAGAAGATTGCATAGACTCACCACTAAAGATGTTGGCATTTAAATTAGACGAGAATCTTGGGACTCGCGGAGCCAGCTGTTTAGGTGCTTACGGGTATGATGTTAGCACGGTGAGTGAGCAATTACTCGAAGGAACCCTGGATGATGCTTTGATCGAAATCTGCCGAATTGAAAAGCGGTGCCTAGTGACTCTGGATTTAGATTTTTCAAATCCAATTCATTACCCACCAGCTTGTTATCAAGGTATCGTCGTTTTGAGGCCGCCCAAAAACCCAGAATATAAAGATCTGATTGCTTGCCTCGAAGTATTAGGGAAAGCCCTCAAACCAGTCGAGTCTATGGCAGGAAAGCTTTGGATTGTTAGCCCTTTGCAGGTTCGAGAATACGCGGCTTTGATAGATCCCCCCGAGTCTTAATTTTGACCGTGCATCATTGCCGCGAAGTGTCGTAGATCAGGCACATCGGTTACTGTAGTGTGCTCTTAGTGTGCATGCGTTGTGGGTTCCAGAATAAACCCAGCCAGATCCCGATAACTCGCTTCTCGATCAAACAGAGCCTCCGCCAGCTTACGTGCGTTGAGGCGTTGTTGTTTCAGTAGATTGGGGTAGGATAGGTACTTTTCGAAGGCGGCGTGCAGCGATGCACTGTCGCCTTCGTTGTATTCGGAGCCTGCGTCCCATTGTTTTAATAGTTTACCGAGTTCGCCGTTGAGGCAACTGATCATCGGCAGCCCGGCGGCGGCGGATTCGCCGGCCTTATACGGGCAGGCGACGAGACTATCCGGGCGGTTGGGTACCAGTGCGAGGTGGGAGGATTCAAGCAGTTCGGTGATGGGGGTTTTGGCGAGATGCCCGTGAAACACCACGCGCGGGATGTCGATGCTGCTTGAATCGTGGGAAGGTGGAAAAGT
>QXYP01000223.1:258-3229 GCA_009886815.1 Halieaceae bacterium | reverse complement strand
CGCTTCGCGCACACGAGCAAGGTGGCCTTGAAGGCATCCGAAACTTAAGAAAGCTTGATGATCGCCTCGCGAAGGATAGTGAACTGCAAGACTTTATGGCCCAGATGTCAGGGGTACACCGCCGTATCGTTGACGCACAAGGGCTACAAGTAGCTGTTATTGCTGACGCGCAAAACTTAAAGGCCGCGGAAGCGTATGCCCTAGAGGCCGTAGAGCCAACGATTCACAGTACACCTGGGCAGCTGTGGCGCCCTGATGCCATTAGGGAGCATCGCCACGAGGCTTGGATTACCAATACTCAGGTCAACTTCTGCGCGAGGGCCTATCAGACAGTACCCTCTAGCCATTCAGATGCACCCGCCTTGACGGTTCTTTCTGCCGTACTGCGCAATGGCTATCTGCACCGTGCAATTCGAGAGCAAGGCGGTGCCTACGGCGGCGGCGCGAGTCATGACGGCAATATCGGAGCGTTTCGATTCTTCTCCTACAGGGACCCTCGCCTGGGTGAAACTCTGGCTGACTTTGATGCAGCCATTGACTGGTTCTTGGCCAGCAAACACGAATCCGAAACTTTAGAGGAGGCTATCCTCGGGGTCATAGGAAGCCTTGATAAACCGGGATCGCCAGCAGGAGAGGCGCGCAAACACTTTCATGAAGCCCTGTTTGAAAGAACTGCTGAACATCGCTCAGCTTTCCGGAGAGGCGTTATCAACACCACGCTAGAAGACCTGCGCCGAGTTGCAGATACCTACTTGCTCAACGCCAAAGCCAGCACGGCGATTATTACCAACACGCAAACCGCTACCCGCGAGGCAACGCTGCTTGCAGAGCTGGGTCTCGAGCACAGGGATCTCAACTGAAATTCACCGTAATGGGTTATGGACGGTATGGGCGGTACCTTCCATAACCAATACGACACCTCGCCCCATAAAATCAGCCCAACGCGCGGCTAAAACCGCCAGGGGAATCTCAAGACGGCCCCGGGATGGGTCGTAAATACGCGCCATGCCCGAGGCATCGACTGACTGTAAAACGACAAAATGGCCCCCCGCTTTGCCCAATAATCTAAGGATCGCCGGGGGTTTATCCTCTTGCAGCCATGATCTCGAGACAAAAAATCCTCGAGAGTTAACGCCAAAGCTTTCTAAAACCCACTGCAAGTCTGATAACGAGTATCCCTCACCGATGGGTTTCCCCCCAGTAGTGGTGTACCGATGACTCAACAAATTCACCAAGGTTTGCAGTGCCGGATACAGCCCCTTTTCAGCAAGGAGAAAAATAACGGCTCGAAGCCCACAGTCGTTTGGCAATGGCCCAGGAGGTAACCCTTGATTGGGACTCTGGCTCTCGATCGCCGCGTTGAATTGGGCCTGCGCCGGCATGGTGCTGGTTACTGTTACCGCCAATAAAAGTCCCAGCCCGGTGAAAAACCGGACCAGGGTTGAGGGCAACACTTGGCGCGTTAAACACTGACACACTGCGCCACACAGACCCATAGCCGCTTACTTACGGGGCCTCAGTGTAATAGTGTGGACTCGACGGCGCGTAATTGGGAACGTAGATTCCCCAATAAAAGCTCATTAAAGCCAAATCAACACCCGCTATACCCAGCGCTAGGGCCAAAGGTGCCAGGCCTCCACGGGTACTCTCCATGGCAATCGGATCGAGCTCTTCAATGGGCAACTCGTAGATAAAAGCCGACGGATCACGGCTCGGTGATCCAGTGTTCATCGGTGCGGCATTAGCAGCAGCGGTACTCGTGAGTAGTAGCAATAACGCTAAGGATTCAAACGTAGTTTTCATAGACATCTCCCTGTCTCAATGGCGGACCATCCTAGGTCCCAGTTGGTATCGCGTTATCTATGTACCGACAAATAACGACGAAGCAACCACCTTAGGTCGATGCGTTTAGTAACAACAGTTCACGGAAGTGCAGAGGTTTACTTTGGTTGACGCCATTGTGTTTAGGACGTTACTGATGGCGGTTCTTGCAACACGCTTTTTAACACCGAGCCATAGCCGGAGGCAGCAGGCATGCCGTGAAAATAACCTCGAGAGCGCAGCAAGCGACGAAGATCAAGAAGCCGATAACACGGAACTGCTGCCATGAAGTGATGTTCTAGATGATAATTGACGCCGTGGGGTGCCAGTAAAAATCGCTGCCACAGGGGCGCCTCTACGGTGCGCGTATTTTCTCTAGGATCGAGGTCGTAGAGATTGGGCACAGCCCCATGCTCTGCAATCTGACGCAATCGAATGACAAGCATGTACGTTGTCATGAAAGTGGCAAACCAAAGCAACCATGTCCAACCCCAGCCTAGGGCGTACAAGGTGGCGAACAGCGCTCCTTGGACCAATATTTGCTTAGCGAGAAGCCCTCTCCCCTGCCCTTGAGCTCGGTTCATATTGCCAGCGCCACCCCTGTACAGACTCATTAGCAACTTGAAGCCGGTTTGTCCGGTTAAATCTCGAAATACTTTACGCCTGAAGCTTTTTCTAGAAATAGGGTAAGCCGCATAGTTGGCAAGATCTGGGTCATCATGGGTACCGGCTTTTCGGTGATGCTCCAAGTGACCCGAGGCATAACTGGGCAAATCGCCCAGGGTTGGCAACGCACAAAGCCATTGACCTACCCAGCGATTCCACGCCGACGTTGCAAACAGTGAGCCATGGCCCGCCTCGTGCATGAGAACCGCCAAGCCCAATTGACGCCCCGGTAAAAGCACCAGAACGAGCAAGGATGTGAGTACGCCTGGATAGCTAGCAGCCAGACCCAGCAGCAAAAAAATCAAGCTCCAGGTTTGTGCTACCAGCCAAAAACCCGCCAGATCACTGGACTTTGTCAGCGCTAACCGCTCTTCAGCAGACAGTATTTGATGGGGTCTAATTGCGGGTCTAGAGCGATGTTCTTGAAAGGCTTGGAGTGGCATATAAATACCTTTAATCGTTTAGTTCCTGCTTGGACTACCCC
>QXYP01000223.1:0-248 GCA_009886815.1 Halieaceae bacterium | reverse complement strand
CCTTTAAATGTAAATATAGTGTGCTGGCCTATGGTCCCATAAAAAACCAAAAACGCCACATTGTTATCGCCAGTGTAAGTCTGACGCACTCAAATGACGATAGAAACTAGGCCAGCAAGAAGCTAAGACAAATTTTGTTGAGATCGCAGCATACTGTTCCCCACGTTTACCGGGCTTAGCTGTCATATCGACGGCCTCTTTAGCTAAGACGTTAACAGCAGTGCAACAAGACGCACTCAACAAGTATT
>QXYP01000222.1:35781-38108 GCA_009886815.1 Halieaceae bacterium | reverse complement strand
AGGCTTAAAGGATTTACGTTGTTTCGAGGGTACGGCGCAAGTCTGGGATACTGTGATTTCTTTAAATCGTCCCGTGGTACTGGATATGCAAACCCCAGGACGCTTTTCGGCAGCGACATTGGTGGTGGTTTTCGAGGGTTCGTCGGCTTGGGTGTTGGGTGATGCTGGCTTGGAACGTATTAAGCTGGTTGACATGGCCGTGGCTTGGCGAGGGGGGTATCGGCTGTTGTGGCAGCCACCTCAAGGATGGCGCCGGCCGCTCGTAGAAGGCGATATTGACCCTGTCGTTGCTGCAGTGGCACAGCTTTTTGCTGAATTCGATCAGCAAAATAGGCCGCTGACTGAGCAGCGGTTCAATACTGCGCTGGTAGAGCGTGTTCGGTTGTTTCAAGCGCAAAATGGGCTGACGGCCGACGGCGTGGTAGGTGCTCAAACCCTCATGAAACTGAACGATGTTTTGGGCAAAGGGGTGACCCCCGACGTGGCGCTGCGCCGTGCCCAGTGGCTGGTTGAGGGGCGCTGATATGTCAATGATATTGGATGCTCTAAAGCGCGCTAAGGAGGAGGGTGACTCCCCCGTTGAAGTCCCTTCAATAGATAGCACGCAGGAATTGACGGTAAAAGAGCCGCCGGCTACCAACGCATTGAAATATTTGGCGTTTGGTATCGGCCTCGGTGTATTGATAACTGCTGGGGTACTGGTGACTCGGAATGAACCCCCCGCCCCAGATTCTGCGGTGGCCCCTCAAAACGAAAAAGTGATTCTTCCAAAGTCTATATCACCACCGGCGAAGGCTTTGCCACGGGCGTTAGAGCCAGCGCGTCCTGTTACAACGGGCAACGACAGAACTCAAGGCAGCGCTCAAAATCGTACTCAAGTGGCAGAACTCTATCGTGTTGCTGAAGATACGCCCCTTTCCGATAGTGCTGCACCGGCTTTGACAGTTGCCAAAGGTTCGGGAGCCCCGCCTGTGAGTAACCCACCTGACGACGCTAAAAGCGGGCAGTTGGCACAGTCATCGGCATCAGCGCCAAATTCAGCGTCGAGTGTGCCCCTGCCTAAAGTACCTTCTGATTCTGATTCAGTGTCGATGGCCGAAGCAGCTCCCCCGGCCGGAGAGTCAGACCAAGGAGTGATTGATCCGAATTCTTTGCCGTTAGACATTGCCGCCGTTGTGAAGCGGGTGCAGGCAGAGCTAGGCAAGCCGGCGCTGGTATCACACGCCACCCCTCTCCTGGAAAATCTATCGCAGCAAACCAAGAATGCCATTCCCAGTGTTATGTATACCGTTCACGACTGGCAACCCGCAGGTCGGTCTCGGGTAACTTTAAATGGTTCGGCGTTGAGCGAGGGGCAGCAATTGAATGGATTTAAGGTTGATGAAATTCTTACTGATAGCGTTATTTTGAGCTACCGCGGCACTGAATTTCGATTGAGGGCCCTCAACAGCTGGGTCAATCTCTAAGTGCCTGCGTCAAGCCCTCAGGGTGCGGGGTCGGGGATCGCCTGATGTATGGTTTTAATGCCGGTACGAACTTCCCTAGATAGGATAACGTCGAGGCTACGAATATTTTCGCCCAACTGGGCAACGCTGGTTGCGCCAATAATATTCGACAGCAGAAAGGGGCGAGAATTCACAAAGGCCAAGGCCATTTGTGCCGGGCTTAAATCGTGCTCCTCGGCGAGGGCCACGTAGCGCTCAGCTGCTTCCCAAGTGGGCTCCGATGCGTAGCGGGCGAAGCGCTTAAACAAGGCAAGCCTAGAGCCTTTAGGCAGCGCGCCATTGCGGTACTTTCCGGTAAGCAAACCCATAGCCAGCGGAGAGTAGGCGAGTAAACCAATATCTTCCCGGTGTGAAATTTCCGCGAGACCTATTTCGAAGGTTCGGTTGAGTAAGCTATAAGGATTTTGTATTGACTGAGGGCGGGGCAGGCCCTCGCGTGCAGCAATTTGCAAAAACGTCATAACACCCCAAGGGGTCTCGTTGGAAAGCCCGTAGCTACGGATCTTGCCCTGCTGAATAAGCATCTCGAGAGTGCGCATGACTTCCTCGAGTGATGTCCAGTTTGAATCTGCATCAGAGGGGTGAGTGTAGCCTCGAACACCAAAAGCGTTGGTGGTACGTTCGGGCCAGTGCAACTGGTAGAGATCAATGTAGTCAGTCTGTAGACGTCGCAGGCTGTTATCGACAGCTTCTATTAGATGTTCACGGGTAAAACGCGGTCCGCCCCGTAAAAAATCGAATTCCTCCCGGGGTCCTGTGGCTTTTGTCGCGAGTATCCAGTCTTTGCGTCGTCGCGAGTTGGCAAACCAGCTGCCAATGTAT